>JANMFB010000133.1:0-6610 GCA_031377605.1 Ferruginibacter sp. | reverse complement strand
AACTTATGGCGGAAACGCTAAAAACACCGGTTCAATAGAAGGCCAAGTAGCAATGATTACAGAGCGTATCAACCACATCTCCAATCATTTGAAAACCAATAAGAAAGATTTTTCTTCTCAGCGTGGTTTGATGATTATGGTTGGTCAGCGTAAAAGATTGCTAACTTACCTTAGCAAGCATGATCTAACAGGCTATAGAGCTCTAATTGAAAAACTAGGACTTCGTAAATAAATTTATCGTATGTAGTTATTGAATCTTTCCCAACCGTTATACGCAGTTGGGATTTATTCTTTATACATACTTATACTATCATGGCTAAAATTGCTTTAGCCCAAATAAAAATAATCACATGTCAGCATTACTAAATCCACAATCGGTTACATTCGATATAGGAAATGGCCGTATGGTTACCATTGAAACTGGTAAAATGGCTCGCCAAGCAGATGGAGCTGTTACAGTTCGTCAAGGTAACTGTATTTTATTAGCTACAGTTGTAGCAAACAAAGAACCTAAAGAGGGTCAATCATTTTTTCCGCTTTCAGTGGATTATCAAGAGAAATTCTCTTCTAATGGTCGTGTACCGGGTTCATTTTTCAAAAGAGAAGCTCGTTTGAACGATTATGAAATTCTTACTTCAAGATTGATTGATAGAGCTTTGCGTCCTCTATTTCCCGAAGATTATGTATGTGATGTACAAGTATTAATTTCTCTTATTTCTTCTGATGACGAAATAATGCCCGATTCATTGGCTTGTCTAGCTGCATCAGCTGCATTTGCAGTTTCAGATGTGCCTATTCAAGAAATGTTATCTGAAGTAAGGGTGGCTAAAATTGATGGACAAATAGTAATAAACCCAAACCGTACCGAACTAGCTAAATCCGACTACGAATTTATTATTGCTGCTACCAAAAATAATATTATGATGGTAGAGGGAGAGGCTAAAGAATGTAGCGAAGAAGATTTAATAACTGCTATTGAAGCTGCTCACGAGGCAATTCAGGGTCAAATTAAAGCTCAAGAGCAATTGAGGGCTTTACTTGGTATTACTAGTAAAAGAGAATATACCAAGCCATACAGAAATGAAGATTTGAATGCAAAAATAACTGCATTTGCTAAAGATAAAATGTATGCGATAGCATCATCAGCATCTGCAAAGCATGAGAGAAGTGCTGCATTTAGCAAGCTATTTGATGAGGTAAAAGAACATTTTGGAGCAGATGAAACATTAACAGATCAAGATAAAAAACTATTTGGACACTATACAGGGGATTTACAATATTATGTTGTAAGAGATATGATCTTGAATGATAGAAAAAGATTGGATGGCAGAGGTACAGAAGATATACGTCAATTAGAAATGGAGGTAGATATTTTACCAACCCCACACGGGTCAGCATTGTTCACAAGAGGTGAAACACAATCACTTACCACTGTTACTTTAGGTACACCTTTAGATGAATTGCTTGTAGAAAGCGCATTCAAATCTGAATACACAAATTTTATATTGCATTATAATTTTCCTCCATTCTCTACTGGTGAAGTAAAAATGATGCGTGGAGTTGGTCGTAGGGAAGTTGGTCATGGTAACTTAGCCATGCGTTCACTAAAGCAAATGATGCCAGGTAGTGATTATCCTTACACAGTTCGTGTAGTGAGTGATATTTTAGAAAGCAATGGTTCATCTTCCATGGCTACAGTTTGTGCAGGTTCTCTTGCATTAATGGATGCAGGGGTTCCACTAAAAAAGCATTTGAGTGGTGTAGCAATGGGACTAATCAAAAAAGGAGACCAATTTGCCGTACTTACAGATATTTTAGGAGATGAAGATCATTTAGGAGATATGGATTTTAAAGTTACTGGAACTAGAGATGGTATTTGTGGTGTACAAATGGATATTAAAGTAGATGGTTTAAGTATGGATATTATGCGTTCGGCACTTGCACAAGCACGTAAAGGACGTTTACACATATTAGATGCAATGCATGCAACAATGGAGTCTGCTCGTGCAGAAGTTAAGCCACATGCCCCACGAATGGTTAAATTTACCATAGATAAAGAATATATTGGTGCTGTGATAGGGCCTGGTGGTAAAGTGATACAAGAAATACAAAGAGAAACCGGTGCCACGGTAAATATTGAAGAAGTAAACAATGCTGGTGAGGTGAGTATTTTCTGTAAAGATAAAGTGGCTTTGGACAAAGCTTACTCGTGGATTCAAGGGCTTGTAGCTACTGCTGTAGTAGGGGAGACCTATGAAGGAACTGTGAAAAGTATTAAAGAATTTGGTGCATTTGTAGAGTTCTTACCTAAGAAAGAAGGATTGTTACACATCAGTGAAATTAGCTGGAAGCGTTTGGAAACAATGGACGGTGTGTTTAAAGAAGGAGATAAAGTAAAAGTGAAGTTATTGGAAATAGACCAACGTACGGGTAAGTTTAAGTTAAGCAGAAAAGCACTTATGCCAAAACCTGAAGCTCCTGCAAGGCCTGAAGCTCCACAATCATAATTTTAAAAAATTAAAATACTAGACTGTCTTGAGTAACATTGAGACAGTCTTTTTCATTTATGGAATATACACAAATACAATTTGAAGGAACTGTAGAAGCACAAAACGAAGTACTCATAGCCTTGTTGGATAATATAGGCTTTGATGGGTTTGAAGAAAATATTGGTATGTTAAAAGCATATATATCTTCAGATAAATTTAATGAAATATTATTTGATTCAGTAATTGATATAAATCAGTTTAGATATTCAAAATCAATTATTAAAAAAGAAAATTGGAACGCCAAATGGGAAGCAGACTTTCAACCTATAAGTGTTTTACATCCCATCACATCTAAACCTTTTGTTTACTTAAAAGCATCTTTTCATAACAACGATCCTTTATTTGAATATAATATTGAGGTAACACCAAAAATGAGTTTTGGAACAGGCCACCATGCAACCACTTATTTGATGGTGGAGCAAATGGCTAATATCGATTTTAATGGAAAGTCTGTTATTGATTTTGGAACTGGCACAGGAGTATTGGCAATTTTAGCAGAGAAAATGGGAGCTAAATCTATTCTTGCTATTGATTGCGATGATTGGAGTATTGAAAATACTAAGGAGAATTTAGTTGCCAATAATTGCACTTTTGTAACCCTAGAAAAAGCAGAAACGATACCTGATGGTAATAAAGTCGATATAATACTAGCAAATATTAACCTAAATATTATTACAGCTAATTTGGATGCCATTGCGAATGCATCAAAACTTGGGGCAATAATACTTTTTAGTGGTATAATGTTGCATGACGAAGCAAATATTTTAAATACACTTAGCAACGCAGGTTTTAAAATAAATAATATATTCAGAAAAGATGATTGGATAGCTTTACATACGGATTTATAATATGTGTATTATTTAACGAACAAAAAGGTAACAATTTGTTTATATTTGCCCTTTGATAATTAATCCGCAATAAATATCATGAAGGAATTATTACTCATTATTCTAGCCTACTTTATAGGTTCTATTCCCACAGCTTTACTCATTAGTAAAAAATATTTTGGTATAGACATAAGAGATTATGGAAGCGGGAATATGGGCGCAACAAACACTTTTCGTGTACTAGGTAGAAAGTATGGTACCATTGTTATGATTTTTGATATCTTAAAAGGTGCTATTGCTGTTGCATTATTTTACTTTATGCCTTACTATCTCAAAAACGTAAATGAACTTGAGCGAACCAATTTTATGATAGGGCTCGGTTTAGCTGCGGTGCTGGGGCATGTTTTCCCCATTTGGGCAAATTTTAAAGGTGGTAAAGGTGTAGCAACTTTGTTCGGAATGATATTAGCTATACAACCTGCAATAGCATTAAGTTGTGTAGGTGTTTTTTTGTTGGTATTATATCTTACAAGATTTGTTTCATTAAGTTCCATATTAGCAGGTTTAATGTTACCTATTTCTGTTTTGTGGATATGGAACGAAAACGAAATTGTGTATAGGGGTTTTGCATTATTGGTAGCTATCCTCATCATTGTTACCCATCAGAAGAATATTAGTAAATTGCTAAGAGGAGTAGAAAGCCGTGTGCCTATTTTGAAGCACAGAGACAGGCGCAAAAACAGAGATAAATAAACTTAGCATCCCTTTAAGATTTTTTGGTACGCCAATTGATTTAAGTTCCCTAACTAAAACCAGTCATAATGAAAAAAATATTACTATCAATCACGGTGATTGCTTTTGCGATAGCATGTTCTAGAAATGCTGTTACAGGAAGAAAGCAACTTAGCCTAGTGCCTGAAAGTGAATTACAAGCACAAGCAGTTAGCCAATACCAAAGTTTTTTATCTACAGCAAAAGTGGTTAATACTAGTAGTAGCAGAGATGCCGAGATGGTAAAAAGAGTTGGTAACCGAATTGCCAATGCAATTACAAAATATTATACAGATCAAGGAAAAGGTAATGTTCTTTCGGGTTACAAATGGGAATTTAACTTGGTAAACGATAATCAAGTAAATGCATGGTGTATGCCGGGGGGGAAAGTAGTTGTATATTCTGGTTTATTAGCTGTAACACAAAACGAAGCAGCACTTGCTGTTGTAATGGGCCACGAAATTACACACGCAGTTGCATCGCATGGTAATGAAAGAATGAGTCAAGGCTTGCTAGCACAAGGTTTGGGTAGTTTAGGTGATGCACTTACAAGCAATAAGCCAAAAACAAATCAGTTATTCAATTCTATATTTGGTGTAGGTGCACAAGCAGGCTTTTTATTACCAAATTCAAGAAACCAAGAGTATGAGGCAGATCATTATGGTTTGCTATTTTGCGCAATGTCGGGTTACAACCCACAAGAAGCAATTCCATTTTGGAAGCGCATGGCAGCTGCAAGTGCAAATAGCCAAAAGCCACCTGAGTTTTTATCAACCCATCCAAATGATGAAAACCGTATTCAACGATTAGAAGGTTATATGCCTGAAGCATTGGGGTATTATAAACCGATGGGAAAATAGAAAATTTAAAAACTATTAATACATACTAAAAACCGTATCGTCATAATTTGACCATACGGTTTTTTATTACTTGAAAATAACCGTTCCCAATATCTTGGTAATAATTTTCTCTTCCTTTTTCAATTCCATATGTGTTTTAAGAAACAACATTTGCTCCTCTTGGGTTATTGATTTTTCTAATTCTCGTTGGTTTTCGTCTATCAATTTTTTTAGCTTTCTAAGTTTAAAATAGGCGAGGGTGGAGAGTACTTCTTCTCTAAATAAATCTTCTCTAGTGGCTATTTTTCCTTCAAATCTTTTACTCCAATTGGCACTTATTTCTGTTTGGCTATCCATTAAATTGATGACCAAGTTGTTTATATTGGCATCTTCGTAATAAAGAAAGTCTTTATCAGTAGGGTTTTTCCCTTCCTTATGCCAGCCCTTGTACATGTGTATAATGGTAAGTAAATCTTGGTTTTCTATCATTAATTCAAGATCATTTGCATCCATTTCTGCAAAAATATATGAAGCAACTGTTACTTCTTCATCCCAATTTTTTATACCAAACTCCAACAAACTTCTTACAATTGCTCTTTCTTGAAATTCATCTTTGTTAAATAAATTTGATGAAACATCTTCCGCACCTATTTCTACTGTATCAATATTATTTAGAGTGTCATCAGTTCTGTTGTTTTGCCTAAACTCATCCTTTTGTACTTTATCTCTTATAAATTTATTTACCAAATCGTTTAACCCTGCTTCTTCAATTTTGAGCATTTCAGAAACCTGTTTTACATAATCTTGTCGTTTTGTAAAGTGTTCTGTTTTGGTTATTTTAGAAATAGTTTCTGCTATTCTATTTACAATAGCAGATTTTTTTGTAGAATCATTTCCTGCTTCTATTAATGATTGCCCTAATTGAAATATTACAAAATCTTTTTTATTGTTTTGTATAAATTCTATAAAGGCGGCAGCACCGATTTTATTTACATAACTATCAGGGTCTTCATTATCTGGTATGAGAACGAGTTTTACGTTGAGCCCTTCTTCCAAAGCAAGGTCCATACCACGCAAGGCAGCTTTTACACCAGCACCATCACCATCATATATTATGGTGAGGTTATTGGTATATTTTTTTACAAGCCTAAGTTGGTCAGGCGTAAGAGAAGTACCACCGCTAGCTACCACATTTTCTACACCAGCTTGGTGTAAGCTCACCACATCTGTATAACCTTCTACAAGTAAGCATTCATCGGCTTTATCTATGGCCATACGGGCAAAATAGGAGCCGTATAAAATTTTACTTTTTACATAAATTTCATTCTCTGGGGTATTAATGTACTTGGGTGCCTTATCATTTTTTTTAATGAGTCTTGCACCAAAGCCAAGCACTTTACCACTTTGGTTGTGTATAGGGAAAATAATTCTTTCCCTGTAATTATCTCTTAGACCATTATCTCTGTTTACAATCAAACCACTTTTTACCAATAATTCCGCATTGTATTGAGCGGAAATTGCAGCCTTTGCAAATGCATCTCCCGACACAGGATTATAACCCAGTTGGAATTTTTGAATGATATCTTCTCTAAATCCTCTTTCTTTTAAATAGCTAAGTGCAATA
>JANMFB010000272.1:0-42968 GCA_031377605.1 Ferruginibacter sp. | reverse complement strand
AAAGAATTATCTACACCACCTTCTACTTGGTATAAACCACTTACTGCATTAAAACTTGTATTAATACCAGCTTTTCCACACAAAATAATTCCACCCCAATCTCCACTTTGTGGATTTGGAGAAGCAGAGGTAAATACTATTGGTTCGGTAGCTGTTCCATTAGCAAAAATTTGAGACCCTCGTGTAATAATTAAAGCTGCCACATCTGTACCGCTAAAAGAACCTTTAATAATGGTTCCAGGCTCAATGGTTATTTTATGATTCCCAACAATATATACTAAACCCTTTAAAATATAGTTGTTTGCTTTTTTTAAAGTAATATCTTCATTAATACGGCCAGTTAATGTAACCGTTTGACCGCTAGTGGTTCCGCCTTGGTTTACATAAATGATTTCTTTTTCTCCATCAGTTTCTATTTTTCTGCAACTTGTAATTGCCAATGCAGAGATAGCAAATAAAAATAAAATGTACTTTTTCATTATGATTGTTTTATAGTTTTTATTAAAGTGTATAATTAAATGTTAAGCCAAATGTTGTTCCGTTAATTCTTGTAAAACGATAAGCATCTGTATTCTTATTAAATTCAAAATTCTTATCAGTTGTGTTGTTTTGATAAAAGATTTGCTTTGCGTTTATAATATCTGTAATGTTTAATTTTATTTCTCCTTTTTTCTTCAACACTTTTTTAGCAATTTGAAAATCTAATAATGGCCTTGGCGCTTCCCACACATTTGGTGTTCCCGAAAATCCACCTGTACCACCAACTACATAAATCCTTCTTCCAATCATGTTAAATAGTGTAGTAACATTTAATCCTATCTTATCTAAATCATAAAGCAATCCTGCATTTATTACATAGTTACTTTGACCCTGTAATGGTCTATTCAAATCCAACACGTTGTCTTTTACATTGCTTTTTATAAGAGAAAGGTTTGTTTGAAAAGTAAAATTCTTTAAGCTGCTTACTGCGTCTAATTTTTTACGAAGTTCAATTTCTACACCGTAAGAATAAGCAGTTGTTGGGTTTACAAAACTGAAAGAACCGCCACCATCTTCATTAAAAAACTGCTCTATTGGATCTTTAAAATTTTTATAAAAAACACCTACAGAAAACACTTCTCCTGCTCTAGGATATAACTCATACCTAAAATCAGTATTAATAATTTTAGTACGTTTCAATTTTGGGTCGCCATTTACAGCAGCATTCAATTCAAAGTCGTATAAGCTAAGGCTAGCAAGCTCTCTTAACTCCGGACGAATTACTGTTTGCGAGCCAGATAAGCGGAAATTTGTTTTTGCGTTTAACTTGTATGTGATATTTAAACCTGGTAAAAAATCTGTTTGGTTGGTAACAAAATGGCGTGGGTCATATCTTTTTACACTTCCAATTAGTTGGTCGTAATTTTCTACCCTCAAACCCCAAACTGCACGAAATTTACTGCCAAATTGATTGTCAAATTGGACAAAGCCAGCATTTAAAATTGTATTAGCGATGTAGCGAAAGTTTTTATTTTTTATTGCATCAAAAGCAAAGGCTCCACCTGTTCCATCTCCAAAATTTTGACTTGCAAATATCTTATCTGGAGAAAGTTGTTTTAATGCAAGATTATCTTTAGGCAAATAGTTAGCAAACAATTGGGCATCATACAATCTGTCTTTTACTTGTATCATGTAACCTGTTTTTATTGCTTGCTTATTTCCAAATGCATTAAAAGTATAGTTAACATCACCGCCGCCCGTATATATATAATCACTAAGGCTTTGAAAAATACGACTACCGCTTTTTTGAGATAGCGTGTTCGATATTACTGCCTCGTAAGGATTAGATGGATTTGTTTTTTCGTACAACAATCTTCTTTGGTCCGGTATATACCCATCAAGAATATTAAATGCGCCATACCATTTTAGTTTTATACGCTTTGTAATACCATGTTCGCCGTTTAATTGGCTTGTAAAAAATGTGTTTTGTTTAAAGGTAAAATCATTGCCTATTTGTGGTGCACCTTGTCTTTCTCCATCTATACCACTTCTGCTCAAAACAGTATTTGTTCCGTTTATGTTAAGTAGTACTTTTCCGGAAATCTTATTTAAAGAGTTTAGTTGCATTGATAAGCTAGCTAATCCCCCTACGTTTGTTTCTTGTACATATTTTCCGTCATCAAACGAGCTAGTAATGCCAAAAACTCCATTATTGTCTATGTTGTTATTTCTGTTTAATAAAACTTGATTCCTATAAGATTTGTTGTAAGCTAAACCCAAAGACCCCCCAATTTTTTTTCCAAACAACTTGCCTACAAAACCACCATTCAATTGAAGCGATGCATTTAGCGGTGCCGTTGTTGTGAGTGGAGCCCATGAATTGCGAAGACCTTTACCCACTTCAGTTTTACCTCCAAGTACACCAGCGTTGCCAATAGTGTCAAAATTAGATTTACCTAAATATGTTCCCGGCAAACTTCTTGTGCCATCATCAATGCCTAACCAATCTGTTTTACCAGCTTGTGCTTCTTTCAAAAAAGTTTTACCTGTAGTTTGGGTGTTAAAACCCGTACCAAGCTGAATTGTAAAAAAGTTTTTTGCTGGAATGTCTTTTGTGTTTACTTGTATTAAACCGCCTGCCCACTCGCCCGGATATTCTGGTACAAATGCTTTGTTGATGATAATGTTGTCTATAATCTGAGATGGAATTAAGTCGAATGAAAAAGTTTTTCTATCTGGCTCTGTACTAGTAAGTAAAATTCCATTGAGCATGGCTTGGTTGTATCTATCTGCCAACCCTCTTACAATAATAAATTTACCATCTTGAATACTTGTACCGGGTGTACGTTTTAAAATTTCACCAGTATTTCTATCTGGTGACCTACGAATTGCTTCTGCAGAAATTACTGATGCTACTGTATTGGTGTTTTTTTGGAAGGTTATTAATGACGCAGCTGTTTCTTTCCTTGCATTGCTAGATGAGCGAACAACTACGGCATCTTCTGTTTTCTCTTTTTGTATAAATGAAATATCTTGTATAGTAACCAACTTGTCTTTTACCTCAACATCCTCTACTTGTTGAGAAACCCCATTATAGCTAAATACCAATGTTGCTTTTTGTGCAGCCACTAGTGTAATAATATAATGCCCTTCAATGTCTGTCGATGTTCCTTTTTTTGAGTCCTTCAAAACAACAGAAACACCAGTAAGCGGCAATCCTGTTTTTGAATCCGTTACTTTTCCTTCTATTTTTCCAGTTTGTGCAAAAGAAATTAATGAAAAAAATAGCAAGTTTACAATAAGTAATATCGATTTCATTTTTGGCTTTTATTTGAATGCAAATAGACGCTTTCAATGTTAAGCAAATGTGAACCCAAGGTTAAGAAAAGGTTACCAAACAACCCTCAATCATTTGATGTTAATTCGTTGATTTCTAATAAACATGGTTTAATTTTATAAAGTATAGTTTATCGCTTACTTTCTTTTTTCTTATTAAATATGCCAATGTTAAGTAATCGTTACCAATTTTACACTTCCTCTATTGGCATTTCATAATCATATTTTTGCTAAAACTTAACAATCATGGCAGGAATCAATTCTATTTTAAAAATCTTTTTACCTAAAGACCGGGTGTTTTTTCAATTATTTGAAAACGTGGCAGCAGAGCTCGTAAAAATGGGCAAAAAACTTAACGAGTTAGTACACGAACCAGATTTCGAAACTCGTGGTAAAATCATTAAAGAAATAGAAGATATGGAGCATGTGAATGATGATTATACACATCAGATTTTTACAGAGCTTGGTAAAAATTTTATTACCCCTTTTGATAGAGAAGATATACATTATTTGGCATCTGCCCTTGATGACATTGCCGACTACATCTATGCTAGTGCTAAAAAAATTAATTTCTATAGAGTAAACCCTGATGATATAGGCATAAGAAAATTTGCTGACATTATTCCATTAGGTTGCGACGCAGTATATAAAGCTGTTACTGAATTAAGGAATATGAAAAATATGCGTCAAATAACAGATGCATTGGTTACAATAAATAGTATCGAAAATCAAGGGGATGATATTTTTGACATGAGTATTGAAAGATTGTTTGCAACTGAACCAGATGCAAAGGAGGTTATTAAAAAGAGAGAGATTTATCAAGTAATGGAAATTGTTACTGATAAATGTGAAGATGCAGCAAATGTGATAGAAAGTATTATTGTAAAGTACGCTTAACATAATTAGAAAATACGATAATGTGCTATTGTGCTAATGAAAGCAATTTATGCACAAGAGTCATTCACTTAACAGTTACTTATTATTTTAATAATAACTTATCTAAAGCAAGCCGCTTGAAAGTTTAAGGAATTAGCAAATTATCGAATTAGCAAATTAGCAAATTAAAAACCTTATGACCCTTATCATCATCATCATAGCACTTGCACTTATATTTGATTATATAAATGGGTTTCACGATGCTGCAAACTCAATAGCTACTGTGGTTTCAACTAAAGTGCTTACTCCTTTTCAAGCAGTAATTTGGGCAGCTTTTTTTAACGTTGTGGCTTTTTTTATTTTTAAAGATCACGCTGTAGCAAATACGATTAGCAAAACAGTAAACAAAGAATTTATTACACTTTCTGTAATTTTATCGGGCTTAATTGCTGCTATTTTTTGGAACTTACTTACTTGGTGGTACGGCATCCCCTCCTCTTCTTCACATACCCTTATAGGCGCATTTGCCGGGGCGGCCATTGCGCATGCGTTATCTGTAAAGGGCGTGGGGTTTAGCTGGGCAAAAATTGTGGAGTCAGATATAATACTAAGCACTATCCTGTTTATATTTCTTGCACCGTTAATTGGTATGGCCATTTCCATTTTTATAACATTGGTCACTATCATGCGAAACGTATGGCTTAGAATAGGAATTATTGCTTTGGTTACTTTTCTTACTGTTTTAATGTTTGATAAATTTGAAACAAACAAAATGGAAGAGAATACTGAAAAGTTTCTCAAAATGGATAAGTATAGAAAAGACGAAGCAACTGCAAAAGATAAAATGGCTGCAAATGCAACAGATGCAATAGCTTTAGCCGAATATAATAACGCAAAAGACAAACTCGATAAAGCAACACCTAACTATGAAAAATTGAAAGTTTTAGTGGATAATTTTGATAATTCTAGCGCTGTTGAAATTGCAAAAAAAGCACAGGACGAAGGTTTACTAAAAGATATAGAAGCAAGTAGGCTTAAAGATGATGTAAGAAACGCAAACGATTATTTAATCCTTGAGGCAAAATCTGCAACTGATACAACTATACTTGCAGAATACACTAGAGCAAAAGTTGCTACCGAGAAATACAAAGAGCCATTAAAAAAGTATTTTGCTAAAGAGTTATCGTTAGATAGCACTATACTGGCATTAAACAACATTTACCCTATCCAAGCAATAAACAAAGTAAAAATAGAAAAAAAAATAAGCACATTTAGTATTGAAAAAGCCTTTGCGAAAGATATTGATAAAGCAGATAATAGTAAAATTGTTTGGGGTATCATAATATCCTCTATCATATTTTGCCTTATATACATTTATGTAGAAAAAATAAAAACACCAACAGCTTACACTGTTGCAAAGATGTTTAAAAAACTACAATTGTTTAGTTCTGCAGCATTTAGTATTGGCCACGGCGGTAATGATGCACAAAAAGTAATGGGTATTATTGGTGCTGCATTAATTGCAAATGGAAACCTTCAAAATTTTTCTGATTTGCCTAATTGGGTCCCCATCGCCTGTTACTTATCTATTGGCTTGGGTACGCTTAGCGGCGGTTGGAAAATTGTAAAAACAATGGGAACAAAAATTACCAAGGTTACGCCATTAGAAGGTGTTGCCGCAGAAACAGCAGGCGCTTTCACATTATTTTTTACAGGCCAAATGGGAATTCCTGTTTCTACCACACATACCATTACAGGAAGTATTATTGGTGTTGGTGCTACAAAAAGATTAAGTGCTGTACGCTGGGGTGTAACCATAAATCTTCTTTGGGCCTGGATATTAACAATACCCGTAAGCGGTTTGTTGGCTGCATTAATTTATTGGGTTGTAAGCTTACTTGGATTAAAATAATATAAAAAAGCCCTCTATTTTGAGGGTATTTTTTTGCGCTGTTTTACCCTTACTTTTGCTTCGTTATAATAAAGTTTAAATATAAATCATGAACACAATTCTTGTAACTGGCGGCTGTGGCTACATTGGCTCACACACCATCGTAGATTTAATTCAAAACGGATACCATGTTATCTCCATAGACAACAATAGCCGTAGTAATCCTAAAATATTAGACGCCGTAAAAAAAATTACTGGTATCTCTGTAAAAAATTACCACGTAGACCTTTGTAATTTTGAAGAAACCCATGCAATTTTTCAAGAGAATGATGATATAACTGGTATTATACATTTTGCCGCATACAAGGCGGTAGGTGAATCTGTAGAAAAGCCTTTGGTCTATTATGACAATAATATTAATTCGCTTTTAAACATTTTGCGCTGTGCAGATGAATTTAATGTGCCTCATTTTGTTTTTTCCTCCTCATGCACTGTTTACGGAAACCCGTTATCAATTCCAGTAACAGAAAACACCCCTCAACAGGTTGCCTCCTCTCCGTATGGGGCTACAAAACAAATGAGCGAAGAGATTATTCGTTCTACCTTAGATAGTGTGGTAGATATGAAAGCAATTTTGTTGCGGTATTTTAATCCTGTAGGTGCACACACGTCAAACGAGATTGGCGAAGTGCCGGTAGGAAACCCTCAAAACCTTGTACCCGCTATTACACAAACTGCCATTGGTAAATTACCGCAAATGAAAGTGTGGGGGAGTGATTATGACACAAGAGACGGAACCTGTGTACGAGATTTTATTCACGTAAGCGATATTGCTCATGCTCATACACTCGCCATGCAGTTTTTGGAAAAAGGCGAAAACAAAACTACTTGCGAAGTTTTTAATCTTGGTACAGGTACTGGTTATACAGTTTTAGAGGTTATAAAAACTTTTGAGAAAGTGAGTGGCGAAAAATTAAATTACACACTTGCCGAAAGAAGGGCCGGAGATGTAGTTGCCATTTATGCAAACAATGATAAAGCAAAAAACGAATTGGGTTGGATTACAAAATACAATATCGACGATATGATGCAGACGGCTTGGGAGTGGGAGAAGAAAATAAAAGATGGGCAGGCTTTTTAGAATTGGTTGCTTAAGCTTTGAGGTTTTTTTTCGGCTTATCTGAAAAACAATAAAATATATTCAGTGAGCCAATCTATTATTTAAAAGAACAAACCTAAATTGCAGCAAAATATAAAAAATGCTAAGCGAAATAGAAGTTACAGGTAAAAAAGATACCAGAAGTGGTTTTGGTGATGGTATTTTAGAAGCTGCACAGTCCAATGAAAATATTGTAGCGCTTACTGCAGATCTTGCAGGCTCACTAAAGTTAGGGGGCTTCATAAAAGCGTTTCCTGAACGTTTTATACAGTGTGGTATTGCTGAAGCAAATATGATTGGTATAGCGGCTGGTCTTACCATCGGTGGCAAAATTCCTTATACAACTACATTTGCAAATTTTAGTACTGGTCGTGTATATGACCAGATAAGACAAAGTGTAGTTTACAGCGGTAAAAATGTAAAAATCTGTGCTTCACATGCAGGCCTTACGCTTGGTGAAGATGGCGCTACCCATCAAATTTTAGAAGATATTGGGCTAATGAAAATGCTACCAGGTATGACAGTAATTGTTCCTTGCGATTACAATCAAACAAAAGCTGCAACAAAAGCTATAGCAAATTATGAAGGTCCGGTTTACTTGCGTTTTGGCAGGCCTGTATGGCCGATATTTACAAAAGAAGAAGATTTTGTAATTGGGAAAGCACAAATATTAAATGAGGGAAAAGATGTTTCCATTTTTGCATGCGGCCACCTGGTTTGGATTGCAGTAGAAGCTGCTAAAATACTCGAAGCAAAAGGTATAACAGTTGATTTAATAAATATACACACTATTAAACCTTTGGATGCGACAGCTGTTCTTGCTTCTATCAAAAAAACCAACTGCGCAGTTACTGCAGAGGAACATAATGTGATAGGAGGCTTGGGAGATAGTATAGCACAAGTAGCTTCTAAAGAATTTCCAATCCCTATTGAGTATGTGGGTACAAAAGATACTTTTGGAGAAAGTGGAAAACCAGAAGAGCTGCTTGTAAAATATGGTTTGGACGCTAACCATATAGTTGCGGCAGCAGAGAGAGCCATTTCTAGAAAAAAATAATTTTCAAAATATTAAAAAGCATTGCCATGAGCAATGCTTTTTAAATTTCCTTATCCTTTTACAATATCTTATCAACAGCCTCTATTGCCTTCGCTAAACGCATCTCGTTTATTCCATTTATAATAACCCAGGGGGTTTTTTGTTCTGTCATTTCTTCTTTGTAATACAAAAATAGTTTTTCTCTTGTGGCCTGATCGGGGTATTCTCTTAATTCATCTTTTGTCCAAGGTAAATCGGTGTCGCATAATAAATACAAATCGTAGTCTCTTAATAAAATTTCTGTAAGTATTTTATTGTCGCATTTATTAAATACAAATTCGCTCCACACTTTCATTACATACATATCGGTGTCTATAAAAACAATCTTGGCCTCTGCGTTTTTTATTGCATTATCTTCTGCAGTAATTTGCCCCTTCGCTATCTCATATAAATTTTCAAAACTATACGCTTTTCCATTTTTTAATAAATATTCTCTTGCATACTCTTTTACCCATGTTGTTTTATAGTGAGCGGCCAACTGTTCGCAAAGGATACTTTTTCCAGTACTCTCTGGGCCAATAATTACAACCTTCTTTATTTTTCTATTCCTGTTTTGCATATTCAAACTAGCCTTTTAACTTTTTATAAATGGCACAATCTTTATCGTGTGCACCTTCTAGATATCCGGCACTCATCAGAAATTCATTTACTATTTCTCCTCCTGTAAAACGGAACTGTTGTTTAAATATTTTTACCCACTCGGTTTTCGTTTTTGGATGCTGTTGTTCTATCCAACTTTTAAAAGATCCATATTCTTTTTGAATAGCAATAATTACTTTAGCATTATGAATGGCGGCTTTTATTTTTAATTTATTTCTAATTATTCCTGCATCGTTCATTAATCTTTCAAAATCTTTTTCTTTGTACGCTGCTACTTTTTTTATATTAAATTGGTGGTATGCATTTCTAAAATTTTGCTCTTTGTGCAATATAGTTGTCCAGCTTAAACCAGCTTGGTTTATTTCTAAAATTAATCTGCAAAACAATTCATCATCGCTTTCTATCTCAAAGCCATATTGTTCATCGTGATATTTTTTGTGCACAGCAAAGTCTGCTGGCTTCATGTTGGGTATAGCTTTGCAATAACTCATTTATGCTTTTATTAAATTTTGTTCTTTTATTTTTTTCATCCATTGTATTAATCCAAAAATAGCCATTAGTAACAGCACTAAATAATACACACTTGTAAATACATAATGCTTTATAAAGTACAATGGAACAGAAACAATATTTGTAAGTATCCACCAATACCAGCTTTCCACTTTCTTTTTTGTCATAAGCCACATGCCTGTAAATGCACTAGCACTTGCAAGTGCATCTGCCCAAGGAATTGGGCCTTCGCTAAAAATTTTTTTATAATAGGTAAGTCCAAAAAATATAACAACATAAATGACAAAAAAAAAGACGACGTGTTTTTGCCATTCTTTTTTTGTTGCTTTGGTAATGTGTAAAATTATTTCTTGCTTCACATCTTTTTTCATCCACATATACCATCCTATTAAACTCATTATGGTATAATAAAAATTTACAGATGCCTCTCCCAATAAATTACCCTTAAAACTTAAGTACACATAAATAGTAGTGCTTACTAGTCCTGTTGGGAAAACCAGTATGTTTTCCTTTGAGCTATACCATACACTTATAATTCCAGAAAAGACTGCGAGGTATTCGTACCATCTTGTATTTTGTAAATCAACAATAAACTGTTGTAAAATTTGTTGTGTACTCAAAAATTTCTTTTTACGAATGTAATTTTAAATTATTAAAGAAATAAAAAACGCCCAAAATTTGGGCGTTTATAGTTTTTTTAGTTTTTACTTTGTTTCATCTACAGTCACCCGTGCTTTTGTGAGGGGGCGGGGTGAGGTTCCTACTCACTTTCCGCAACTACTTCTTTTACTTCGGGTATCATTCTTTTCATCATACCCTCTATGCCCGCTTTCAGTGTTATCATACTGCTTGGGCAACCACTACAACTCCCCTGCATCATTAATGTAACTTTCCCCGCATCATAATTTTTAAACTGTATGGCTCCGCCATCCATTTCTACCGCAGGTTTTACATAGTTTTCTAAAAGCTCTTTTATTCTCTTTACTACATCATCGTCATCTGCACTTACTTCATTGGTGCTTTCTACTTTCATTATAGCAACCTCATCTTCATTTACTACCGCTTTTCCTTCTTCTAGGTATTCTTTTAAAAATTGTTTTACTGCAGGTATTACGTCTTGCCAATCTGCAGTATCGCTCGTTTTTGTAAGTGTTACAAAATTACTTGCTATAAACACTGCCTTTATAAACGGAAATGTAAACAACTCTTGTGCAAGTGGTGATGGTTTTGAACTTGCTTCATCAGAAAAATCTATACTTTTTCCCGGATACAATAATTTGTTAGCCACAAATTTCATTGTTTCAGGGTTAGGGGTCATTTCTGTATATATACTAATTACCGGATTGCCTGTTTTTATCATTCTTTTATTTTTTATTCACGCAAATTTACTATTTTCTGTATTTATGGGTTTGCGAAACCCGATAATTTCATATTCCTTGTTCTTCCTAAAAAATAAAAGCCGACTAATAAACTTAGTCGGCTTTCATACTTTTCTATATTTTAGAAGTATTTACTTCTTTTATCTTTTATTGTTGCTTGTTTTCTTAAAGCTTCAAACCAGTTTGATGCCCCTTGCTTTAACGCTTGGTTTCTCGTTGTAACAAAGCTTGTTTGTTGCTCAACTGTTTTTTCCGTTTTTGGTTGTACCGTATTTACCTTAATAATGTAAACGCCAGTATTTCCTTCAATTGGTGCAGATGGTTTTGTTAAATACGTTGCATTAAATGCTGCACCAACTATTTTTGGTTCCACACCTAAGCCATTTATAATCTTTGTTGTATATGTCAGTGTGGAGTCTGCGCCAATAACTTGTGTTTGCTTATTGTACTTTGCTGTTATTGTCTCCATTGTAGGGTTTGGTCCTAATTTTTCTATAATTAACGCCGCTTTCTTTTCTTTTCTTATTATTGATTCCGCACCAGACCTTGCAATTGTTGCATCTTGTGTTCCCTCTGCATATACGTTTACTACTGTTGCAACTACAAATTGGTTACCTACCGGTATAGGATCACTTACAGCTCCTTTTTTAGCACCAAACGCCCATTTTACAATAGAGCGTGCATCTTGTAAATTTCCTACCCTAAATTCATTTTCTTTAATTATTGTTGGCATTTCTACCATTTTTAATCCATTCTTAGAGGCATAATCAGCCAATTCTTTTCCGCCTTTGTTTGCCGCGGCCTTTGTTGCTGCTAAGTTTGCTGCATTTATTGTTTCATCGCTCGGCACAATCGGCTTTGCTACAAATGCAATTTTATATGCAGGTTTAAAATTACTTTGGCTCATTACCTCTATTATATGGTAACCAAATTGAGTTTTTACCACGTCTTTTGCACCTACTGCTTTAGTAAAACAAAACTCATTAAACTCTGGTACCATTTGTCCATAACCAAAGGTTCCTAAATCTCCCCCTTTGGTTTTGCTTCCGTCTGTAGAATATTTTGCAGCCAATTCCACAAAATTTGCTCCCGCCTTTATTGAAGCAAATAGACTGTCCGCCAATTTTTTTGCAGCTGAATCAGACATAAGCTCTGCTCCAGATTGAGGATCTCTTGTGCCTATTAATATGTGACGTGCTTTTACACTGTCTGGTAACTCTTTTGTACCAATAATTTTTGCTATAGAATAATTTGCCCCATCTACATAAGGACCACTTACTACACCAACAGCTTGCTTTATTATACTATCTTTTGCTGCAGATTGAATTCTTGATAATGGCAAAAACTCATCTTGGAAATCTACAACCGAAGCGCTTCTTGCCACAAAGTTTTTTGCACTTGTATCTAAGGCAAAGCTTGCTTTTAGTTCTTCCACACTTTTTCTTGCATTCGCACTATCTAACGTAGAGGGGTCTTGGCTAAAGCTTAGGTAAGAAATAGTTCTTCCTGCTTCTTGTTTAAACAACTCTTTGTGTTTTGCTACGTAGCTATTTACATCTGCATCGCTAACAGCAACTGTGCTATCAGAAATTTCATTATATGGAACCGTTGCATATGTTATAGTGGCAAAGCTTTTATCTTCTCCCAATTCTTTTTCTTTCATCCATGTAGGATAATAAGCAGCCCCATTCATCATTGCTCCGTATTTTGATGCAGCCGTACTTAATTTTAATGGTTCAATAATTTGAGCATCTATATTATCTCTTTGCTCTCCTTTAAATTTCTTTATATTAACCAAAGCTTCAGATACTTTAGCTGGATCAATTTTTCCATCTGCTCCCATCAATGATTTTTCTTGTAAGAAAGGATTAGATGGATCATTGCTTTGTAATATATAAGAGAGCTCTTTAGAAGTAAGGTTTATTCCTAATTTGTCTGCCTCAGCATAAAATACATTTTCTGCTACTATTTGGTTCCAAACCTGGTCTCTTACTCCCATTGCGTCTGCACCACTTAATGGTTGCCCACCTCTTTGTTGTGACTGCTTTGCTTCTTCTTGTTTAAATCTCTTATCAAATTCTTGTATGTCAATACTTGATCCATTAATAGAGCCTACAGGATTATTACCCGTTAAGCTTCCTCTATTTGAATCTGATTTAGAATCCATTAAAATAAAACTGATGAGGGCGATGGCAATAAATATAGCCATCACTACTCCGCCTCTGTCCTTAATACTTTGAATAATCTGCATGTTTATATATTAAATTTTGGATGACAAAAATAGGGTAATTAAAAACTATTAACAAATTGTGGATAATCTATTATTTATTAAATATTAATACACTATTAATCAAATATTTAGAGCTTTACTTATTTTTACTTTATTTTTTTTTGGTTGGTGTTTATAATTATTAACACCGTTTGTGAAGAACGATGTAAATGTGTTTATAACTGACTGTTTAATAATTTTAGAATTGGGAAAGAGTGGGTATAAATACTGGATTAATAGGTTACCTAGATAAATTTATCCTTTTACTTCCATTTTACAACCATTAAACTAACAAACTTTTAAAAAAAATTGTTCATTTTTTTTTCCACGTTTGTTTTTATTAACAATACTGTATTAAGAGAGTAATAATCGTTTTAAACATGCGTTTTTTATTAACTAATTTAAAAAAACTAATTGTTATTTTACTGTGGACAACTGTGGATAAAACAAATATTTTACTTTTACAAGATAATAAAAAATCGATTTTTACACAAATTAACAGCCCTAATAGTAATAAAGGGTTATATAAATAATAAGTATTAATACATATTATGACAGATATTAACACACAAATTCATTTTGAAAATATTATTTCAAAAAAAGGATTTTTAGATTTAGAAATAGATCCTACGTTAGATTTATTTAAAGAGATTAATAAAATCAAAAAAGAAAAAAATGCAATAATTTTAGCACACTACTATCAAGAGCCGGACATTCAAGATATAGCAGACTTTATTGGAGATAGTTTGGCATTAGCTCAAAAAGCACAAAGTACAAATGCTGATATGATTGTTTTTGCTGGAGTACATTTTATGGCAGAAACAGCAAAAATTCTAAATCCATCCAAAAAAGTATTGTTACCAGATTTAAATGCGGGCTGTTCTTTGAGTGATAGTGCACCACCTTTGTTATTTAAAAAATTCAAAGATTTACATCCTGATCATATTGTAATAACTTACATCAATTGTAGTGCTGGTATGAAAGCCCTGAGTGACATTATTTGCACAAGCAGCAATGCACAAGCAATTGTAGAAAGTTTACCTGTTGAACAAAAAATAATTTTTGCTCCTGATAAAAACCTTGGTGCATGGATAAATAAACAAACTGGTCGCAATATGCTTTTATGGAACGGTGCATGTATGGTACACGAAATATTTAGTGCTAAAAAAATTACTCAGTTAAAAGTTCGTCACCCAAATGCTTTGGTGATAGCACATCCTGAATGCGAAGAGCCAGTGCTTGAATTAGCAGATTATATTGGAAGCACTTCTGGTATTTTAAAATTTGCATCTAAATCTACAGCACAAGCGTTTATAGTTGTTACCGAAAGTGGTATCCTACATCAAATGCAAAAAGATAATCCTAATAAGACTTTCATACCTGCTCCTCCTCAAAATAACTGTGCTTGTAATGATTGTCCTTATATGAAATTAAATACGCTAGAAAAGCTTTATTTATGCCTTAAATACGAATTACCAGAAATTACAATGGATGAAGGTTTAAGAATTGCTGCTATGAAACCAATAGTTAAAATGCTGGAAATTAGTAAAGCGTTGAATTTGTAAAAGGCGAATTATTTTCATTCTTATAATTTTTTATTACCTTCAAGTAGAAAAAATTATTAATTATTTATAAAAAATATTCATTACTTATGTCCATTCCTTCCGTCGACCTTGCAGATTTCCTTAGTGGAGATATTGTAAGAAAAAATGCATTTGTACAACAACTTGGTAAAGCTTACGAGGAAGTTGGTTTTGTAGCAGTGAAAAACCACGGAGTACCCGATGAATTGATATCTGATTTGTATAGATATGTTCAAGAATTTTTTTCTCTCCCGTTAGAAAAAAAGAAAAACTATGAAATTGCAGGACTTGCGGGACAACGTGGTTATACAAGTTTTGGAAAAGAGCATGCAAAAGGAAGTGATGCACCAGACTTAAAAGAATTTTTTCAATACGGACAAATTGCTAGAGATAATTTTAAAGATGAATTATATCCAGATAATGTTCGTATTAAAGAAGTTGAGGAATTTAATAAAACCTTTGACGATGCTTATCGTGCATTTGAAATTTCTGGTACCGCTCTATTACAAGCAATTGCATTGTACTTAAATTTAGATGAACATTACTTTGATAAATATGTTTACAACGGAAATAGTATTTTACGTGCTATTCATTATCCGCCAATTATTCATGAACCAGCAAGCGCAATACGTGCAGAACAACATGAAGATATTAATTTAATTACACTTTTGGTTGGTGCATCCGCGGATGGTTTAGAAATTCTTTCAAAACAAAATGAATGGGTTGCTGTTACTTCCTTACCCGATCAAATTGTTTGTAATGTAGGTGATATGTTACAGAGATTAACGAATAACAAGTTGGTTAGCACAACACATAGAGTTGTAAATCCTAAAAGAGAGTTGTGGCACACAAGTCGTTTTTCAATTCCTTTCTTTTTACATCCACGTAGTAGTATGAGTTTACGTTGCCTTGATAATTGTATAGATGATAACCATCCTAAATTTTATGAAGATGCTACTGCTGGAGAGTATTTAGATGAAAGACTTAGAGAAATAGGGTTAAAGAAATAATTGTATTTTAGTTATTCATTCTTAATTAACGACTACCAATTATTTGAAATTATTCAGGCATATACGCTTTTTAAAGACTGTTTTTTTTTATAGTCTAACTGCATTTGGTGGTCCCCAAGGGCATTTTGGAATGATGCTTAAAATATTTGTAGAAAAATATAATTATGTCTCTGAGTCAGAATTAATAGATTTTAATTCTTTTTGTCAACTTTTACCCGGTGCATCAAGCACTCAAACACTCACACTAATTGGTTATAAGAGAGGAGGAGTTTTATTAGCAGTAATAACATTAATCATTTGGATATTACCAGCCTGTACAATTATGGCAGCTTTGTCTTTTCTACTAACGCTTTTTCCTTCAAAAAACCTCACAGAAACCTTATTTAAATTTATTGAACCAATGGCTATTGGTTTTTTAATTTTCTCTGCAGTCCGAATATTTTCTTCTAGTGTAAAATCCACAATTACTCGTGTCATAATGAGTTTGGCTTTAATATTAACCTATAGTTTTTTTAAAACACCATGGATTTTTCCTTTGTTGATTATATTTGGAGGTATTGCCACGAATTTTAGTAATAAAAGGATACCTGATAAAGAGCCAGTAAAAGCAAAACCTATTAGATGGACAAATATTTTAGTCTTTATGGCTGTATTTATTATTGCAGGAATATTTTCTGAAACTGCACGAAATCAACAGTGGGGAAATAGAAAAGCGTATAATTTATTTGAGAATTTTTATCGTTTTGGAAGCTTGGTTTTTGGTGGTGGTGATGTATTATTACCTATGATGATTGATCAATATGTGGAAAGGCCAAATGCAAAAAAAATAATTGATAAAGAGTCTACCATAAGTATTAAACGAGATGAATTACTTACCGGTTATGGTTTTGTAAGAGCTATTCCTGGACCAGTATTTTCTGTTGCTACATTTGCAGGAGGACTAGCAATGAAAGAAAAAGGTACTGGGGATCAATTGTTTGGATGTTTAATTGGTACAGTGGCTATTTTTTTACCTAGTGCCTTATTGGTTCTTTTCTTTTACCCGGTGTGGCATAATTTAAAAAAGTATATATTTATTTATCGGGCGTTAGAGGGTATTAATGCAACTGTAGTTGGAATAATGTTTGCTGCGGCAGTTTATTTACTTAGAGCAAATTTTATTGAATTAAATATTTCCAATTCTATTCTCTCAATCTTTATTCTAGTAACCACATTTACTCTATTAAATTTTACAAAAATACCAGCCCCTTTTATTGTTTTATTTTGTCTTTTCCTCGGTTGGATTCTCTAAAGTAGTTCCATAATAATTTTTTATATCTATCTCTTCCATTACAGTATCTGTAACTAAATATCGGATAGATTTTTTTTCAAGTATATTTTTTCTAATTAAGGTAGAAGAGATTTCTAAAAGCGGAGCGTCTATAACGCTAATATTTTCTGGTAACTCATTTTCTATATCAAAGGAGGGGCGTTTATATATTATAATATTATAATTATTTATTATATATTTGTAATTCTTCCAATTTTTTATATTTTGAAATCCATCACTTCCCATAATTACTGAAAAATTTATTGTGGGGTATTTTTCAGAAAGATAAATTAATGTATCCGCGGTGTAAGATGGTTTTGGCAATTTAAATTCTACGTTACTTGCTTTTAATTTTTTTTCTCCCTCAATAGCAATTTTAACAAGAGATAATCTATGTTGTTCATTTAATAAACTAGCAGTGTTTTTAAAAGGGTTTTGAGGAGAGACAACAAACCAGACTTCATCTAGTTCGGAATTATTTACAATATAATTTGCAATAATTAAATGACCCGTATGAATTGGATTGAATGACCCAAAGTATAGACCGATATTCATTTAACGAGAATTTTTAGGTTTATATTTCTTCTACCAAAATATGTTCAGCTTCGTTTAGACGAAGACTTAAAGTATAACCAGCAACAGAAATTGATATTGGATCTTTAAATAAAGCAATTTTTTCTACTTTTATTTTTTCTCCAGGCACACAACCCATTTCCATTAATTTTAAAAAAATATCGTCATTTTTAAAAGAACGAATAATTACTTCTTGACCTATTTTTATTTCTGATAATCTTTTGTACATTAATAAGTTGTTCGTTCCTTAATTTTGAAGCGCAAAAGTAATTAAAACTTAATTTTATTCATTTCTATTTAAGGAAATTATGCCTATAAATTTTCATCATTTAACACCCGCTTCATTAATCAAAAGGAAAATACTAAAAGGATTTATTAAAGATTTATTTAAGCGTGAAGGAAAAGAATTAGATATGCTTGATATTATTTTCTGTACAGATGATTATTTACTAGAAATTAACCAAAACCACCTTTCTCATAACTACTACACAGATATTATTACTTTCGATTTAAGCCCAACAAAAAACGCTCCGACCACTGGAGAACTGTATATAAGTATTGATAGAGTAAAAGATAATGCAAACACTCACCAAGTATCATTTACCAATGAGTTACACCGTGTAATCTTTCATGGCTCACTTCATCTTTGTGGGTATAAGGATAAGAACGAAGAAGATATTGCCGTTATGAGGAAGATGGAGGAGCGGTATCTTGGTTTGTATTTTAATAATTAATTCACCCCAGTTATAATCTTCAAAATGTTCCACGTGGAGCGTTTCACCAAATATGTTCCACATGGAACAACAAACCAAAAAGGTTCCACAGGAAACATTAGGCTTAAGCGCCTGATATTAATGGATTAATGAAGTTGTTTATATAAAACAGCTTTCCACCTTACCCGAAAAACCCCTCCTTAAACAAACCCTACTACTTACCTTTGCACAAATGTTTACAGAATACGATATTATAGTAGTTGGCGCAGGGCATGCAGGTTGTGAAGCCGCTGCCGCAGGGGCAAATATGGGTAGTAAAACATTACTCATAACCATGAATATGCAAACCATTGCTCAAATGAGTTGCAACCCAGCTATGGGAGGAATAGCAAAAGGACAAATTGTAAGAGAAATTGATGCACTTGGCGGATATAGCGGAATCGTAACAGACAAAAGCATGATACAATTCCGAATGCTCAACAGGTCAAAGGGGCCGGCAATGTGGAGCCCCAGAGCGCAAAGCGACAGAATGTTGTTTGCTCAAACCTGGAGAGAGATGCTTGAGCAAACAGACAACTTGGACTTTTATCAAGATACAGTAAGTGAATTAATAGTAGAAAATGCTAAAGTAAAGGGAGTGCTAACTGGAATGGGCCACAAGATTTACGCAAAATCAGTAGTGCTTACTAACGGAACTTTCCTAAACGGAGTAATACACATAGGGGAGAAAAATTTTAATGGTGGCAGGGTTGCAGAAAAATCAGCTACAGGAATAACTGAACAATTGGTAAGCCTTGGTTTTGAAACAGCTCGTTTAAAAACAGGAACACCACCACGAATAGATGGACGAAGTTTGGATTATAACAAAATGGAAGAGCAAAAAGGCGACGATGAAATGGTAGGCTTTAGTTATTTGCAAAAGCCGGAGTTAAAGTCGGAAAACCAAAGAAGCTGTTGGATTACTTATACTAACCAAGAAGTACACGAGGTTTTAAAAACGGGCTTTGAAAGTAGTCCAATGTTTCAAGGACGCATACACGGCACAGGGCCAAGGTATTGCCCAAGTATTGAAGATAAAATAAATCGTTTTGCTGAAAGAGAAAGGCATCAGTTATTTGTAGAACCCGAAGGTTGGAATACGGTTGAGATATATGTAAACGGATTTTCTACCTCTTTACCAGAGGATGTGCAAATAAAAGCCCTTAGAAAAGTGCCAGGGTTTGAAAAGTGTAAAATATTCAGACCCGGTTACGCTATTGAATATGATTTCTTCCCACCAACCCAACTAACGGCAAGCCTTGAAACGAAATTAATTAAAAACTTATTTTTTGCTGGGCAAATTAACGGCTCCACTGGTTATGAAGAGGCTGCTTGCCAAGGGTTAATGGCTGGCATAAATGCACACCTAGCAGTGAAGGATGAACCTCCATTTATATTAAGTAGAAGCGAAGCATATATAGGCGTATTAGTAGATGACCTAATAAACAAAGGTACTGATGAACCATATAGAATGTTTACAAGTAGGGCGGAATTTAGAACATTACTAAGACAAGATAACGCGGATTTACGCCTTACAGAGAAAGGGTACAGACTAGGATTGGCATCTCAAGTGCGAATGGATAATGTTTTACTTAAAAGAAAAGCGGTAGAAGAGGCAATAGAACTAATTAACAATTTATCTATCAGTGCATTAGAGGCAGACGAATATCTATTATCCATTAATTCTGCAGTATTGTTATTCAAACAAAAACTAGGGCAACTACTATTAAGGCCAAATGTAAACCTAATGGGAATGATGGAAAAAATACCTGTGGTAAAACAAATTTTGGGCGAATATAGCACCGATGTACTTGAACAAGCAGAAATTCAAATTAAATATTTCACTTATATAGAAAAAGAAAAAGAACTGGTAGAAAAAATGAGCCAACTGGAAAACCTAGCTATACCTACTGATTTTAATTATGAAAAATTAATTTCACTTGGTACAGAAGCAAAACAAAAGTTTAAGAAAATACAACCCCGTACCCTTGGGCAAGCAAGCCGCATAAGTGGTGTAAATCCAAGCGATGTACAAATTTTAATGGTATATATGGGAAGATAATGTGAAGCCGTATGAGAGGTTGATAAATAAAATTACTATGCAAGAAGAAATAAAGGCAGGGGATATTGTAGAACTAAAATCTGGGAGTCCAAAAATGACTGTGGCATTTGTATCTACCGATGGATATTGTTATTGTACATGGTACGATTTTAATGCTTTCACCATGCATGAGCAAGTGAAGATTTACACAATATTGTTGAAGAGTGTGATAGAATAAGTGATTTTATTCGACGAAATATATATACTCAAAATTTATCAGATGAGGTTTTATATAAAGATGCCAAAAACATTAACGCCCTTTTATTTAAAGGAGTTAAATCATTTTGAGGAAAATAAAAATAATGGTTTACTGGTTAACGCATGGTTTCACCTTGAAAGGGCACATATTTTAGGACAGAGATATCCTTTAACACATAATTATGTGCATTGGAAAATGTTACAATTTGGATTTAAAATTAAAGACCGGAAGGAAATACTAGGACAAATTCCGAGGCTATTGTTTGGTGGCGTTAAATCTTTCATTGGCACAATTCCAATTGGTAATCCGGGTGGCGCAAATGTACCACCATTAAAATCATTTCCTATTGACGAGGAGCTTCAACAAATTTTACACAACGCTATTCAGAAATAAGCCCAAGAATAAAAACACAAGCGTTTTTATTTTGATAAACAAGCTGCATAATTATTTTAGCTTTTAAAACTATAGAATTAAATTTAATAATTCTATTTTGTAACTTCCCCTATTATTTAACTCCCAAAACTTTAAAAATGAAAATTCTAACATCATTTTTTCTTTCTCTCTTCTTTATGACAAATTCCCAAGCACAACTTCAATATCCCAATACAAAAAAAGTAGATACAATCGATATTTATTTTGGTACAAAAGTAGCCGATCCATATCGTTGGTTGGAAGATGATAAGAGTAAGCAAACAAAAGCCTGGGTTAATGAGCAAAATAAAATCAGCTTTGGTTTGTTAGAAAAAATTCCATACCGAGCAAAGTTTCAAACGGCAATCCAAAAAGTTTTTAATTACCCAAAATATTCTGCACCTTTTAAAAAAGGAGAATGGTATTATTTTTATAAAAACAATGGTTTGCAAAATCAATCAGTTTTGTATCGCCAAAAAGGATTAAGCGGAACCTCCGAAACAGTAATAGATCCAAATACATTGAGCAAAGATGGCACCACAAGAATGACAACTTTTTCTATCAACAAAAAGGCTTCGTATGCGGTTATTGGATTGAGCGAAGGAGGTAGCGACTGGCAAACGTACAAGGTGAGGGACATGACAACAGGTAAAGATTTGGCAGATAAATTGGATTGGGTGAAGATTAGTGGAGTGGCGTGGAGCGGAAATGGATTTTATTACAGCCGTTATCCTGCACCAGAAAAAGGAGCTAGTGCGTTGAGCGTAAAAAATGAAAATCACCAGGTGTGGTTTCATGTTGCAGGAACATCGCAAAGTGTGGACCTGTTGGTCTATGAAGACAAAAATAATTTGCAACGTTTTCATACAGCAAGCACAAGCGAAGATGAAAAATATTTGTATTTGTATATAAGTGACAGAGGAAAAGGGTTTGACGGTAATGCCATTTCTATTATGGATTTAAAAGCAAAGAATAAAGCGTTTAAACCGTTGGTAAAAGAAGTATCAAACAATCAATATAGTATTGTAGAAAATACTGCCACAGATTTTATTATACAAACGAACGAAAATGCACCAAACGCAAAAGTAATTTCTGTACCAATTAAAACGATGGATATGACAATGTCAAAAACGATCATATCTGAAAAAGAAGAGCCATTGCAAAATGTAAGCACCGGCGGGGGAAAAATGTTTGTTGATTATTTAAAAGATGTCTCCACTCGTACATATGTGTACAACTACTTAGGCAAACAATTGGGCGAAGTAAAATATCCAAGTCTCGGCAATGGTGGCGGACTGGGTGGGGTAAGAGAAGACAAAACGTTATTTTATGTTTTCACTTCATTTACAGTACCGCCAACAATTTATAAATACGATATAGCTACAGGTAAAAGCTCAGTCTTTAGAGAACCCGAAGTTAGTTTTAACCCGAATGATTATGAGACTAAACAGGTGTTCTATAAAAGCAAAGACGGCACAAAAATCCCTATGTTTATTGTAACAAAAAAAGGAACAAAATTAGATGGTAACAATGTAACCTTATTGTATGGTTATGGCGGCTTTAATGTAAACCTTGAGCCAGGGTTTAGTGCAACGTTACTACCGTTCCTGAATGCAGGCGGTGTATATGCGCAAGCAAACTTGCGAGGCGGTGGAGAGTATGGTGAAAAATGGCACGAAGCAGGAATGCTACTAAACAAACAAAACGTGTTTGATGATTTTATTGCTGCAGGCGAATATTTGATAAACGAAAAATATACCAACAACAATAGACTAGCATTGCGGGGAGGCAGCAACGGCGGCACGTTAATAGGAGCGGTTATAAACCAGCGTCCAGATTTGTGTAGAGTTGCTATTCCGCAAGTTGGTGTAATGGACATGTTGCGTTTTCATAAATTTACCATTGGGTGGAATTGGATTGCAGATTACGGCAGCAGCGAAAAAGATGAAACTAATTTTAAAAACCTATTTGCTTATTCACCATTACACAACATAAGTGCGAATGCAAAATACCCATCTACGCTTGTAACCACTGCAGATCACGATGATAGAGTTGTTCCTGCTCACTCGTTCAAATACATTGCTACCTTACAAGAAAAGTACAAAGGTCGAAATCCAGTAATTATAAGAATAGATACCAATAGTGGTCATGGAGCTAGTAACACAAAAAAGAACATAGAAACAATAGCAGATATTTATTCATTTATTTTTAGCGAAATGGGTGTAGAGCCAAAGTTTTAAAATTCTGACAACAAAAAAGCAACCCAAACGAGGTTGCTTTTTTATTCTACTTTTCTACTGGCACTTGCTCTTCGGCTTTTTGGCAATGCCCAAAACTTGGGCTGTGTTTTGCATAAGCTGGTTTACCTATTATGGCAAATAAAGTTGCAAATGTAATTGCTGCACTCGCTAACACAATCATAAATTTTGACCTACGTTGTTCCATAATTTTTATTTTTAAAGGGTATTAAATTTTTTACAGTCAAACTTATTGTTCATTTTTTCTTTGAGTGATGCAAATTCGTCATCGCTCATACTTCTTATTTTATCGGCCATAGCAAAACGCATTTTTGGGTTAAAGCCCTTTGGGCCTGCATATCGCCCTCGCATTGCCATTCTCCCCATACCAAATGGAGTAAAAATAAATTTTAGCAACAATACAATAAATAATAAAGGACCCATAAAAAACACTAATGCCCCTAACAATACTCCGCCAATTATTGGCTCTAAAACATTTCTTTTCATTTTTAAAAATTTAAATTGTTATATATAGGTAGACGGGTAAGTGTATATTTTACTTTAAATAATTTTTAAAAAATGGAAATTATTTTTTCCCAATGCAACAAAGGTTTAAAGAGCAAGCATAAAAAAAACATTGAGTTGGTTTAATGTGTTTTAAATAATTTGGAGAAGATACTTATGAATACATTTTTCGTTTTTCCCATTCCTTTTTCATTTTGCATTTCTCATCATCGGTAAGATTCATTTTTTTGTTTTCAATCATTGATAATGCGATGTTCATTTTTTGGATGACGAACGAATTGATTTTTTACTTTAATTCTTACAAATGGCATTAACTCTTAAAATGTAAAAGATATACGCTACGGTTTTAAGTAACTAAATAAGTAAAGATAAGTGGTCTTAAAAAACAAAAGACTACTTGTACGCACTATCTTAATAAATTCCAACCTTTTAAACGATGATTTAGTTTATCAACGAAACTATAACGTGCAGTGCTAATATTTTTTTGTAAATTACATTATTACATTTTCTCCTCAGTGATAAAAATTTTGACATGAACAGAAATCAGAAACAAGAAACCAAAACAGATCTCAAACATGACAGCATGGAGTTTTCTGCAAGCACCGATGGAGAAGACATTTTAGATGACCACGATGGGCTCTTTGATGACGAGGAAGATATCAGCAGCAAAGAGTTAAACGAATTAAATGGCGTTGGTGATTTTGAAATGGCCGCGGCTTTAAATGCCGTGGAAATAGACAGTCTAACCGATGTAGATATATTACCAGAAGAAAGTGATGAAGACGATTATTATGATAATGAGGAACAGGAGGAAGAGTAAGAAATAATTGGTCGCATAAAAAAACGATTTATTGTTTATTATTTACAAAGAAAAATAAATAAGCCATTGTCAATAAACACCCCATAGCAGAAAAAATAAACATTGCATCAGCCCCAAATTTGTACCAAATAAAACCGGCAGTAGAGCTCGCAAGCAAACTACAAACACTTTGAAATCCACTAAAAGTTCCTATAGCAGTTGCTGAGTTTTTCTTATCAGAAATATTGGTTATCCAGGCCTTTGAAACCCCCTCAGAGGCCGCCGCATAAATGCCGTATAATAAAAAAGCGGCAAGTAAAACAAAATTATTGTTTGATATTCCCATCACAAAATATACTATAGAAAATATAGCAAAACCAAGAAGCAACATTTTTTTGAACCCAACTTTATCCGCAATAATTCCAATAGGAAAAGCAGCAAGGGCATAAATTAAATTATAAAAAATATACAAGCCAATAACTTGACTATCGTTGATGCCACATTCTTTAGCCTTTAATAAAAGAAAAATATCGGAGCTATTGAATATTGCAAACATTAATAAACCCGTAACTAATTTACGATAATGTGTAGAGCTTTCATTCCAATAATGTACAAAAGAAAAAAAACTTGTTTTCTTTTTTGGAAGATCAACGAGAACAGATTTTTCCTTGAGGAAAAAAGTTGAAGCCACGGCAAACACACCAGGGATAAATGCAACAAGAAAAATTGTTTTGTATTGCTCGGGATAAAAGTACAAAAACAACAATGCGATTGCAGGCCCAAGTACAGCCCCAAGTGTATCCATAGAACGATGAAAACCAAAAACTGTTGCTTTTGTTTCAGGTGTAGCTTCGGCAGAAAGCAAAGCGTCTCTAGCGCCAGTTCTTATTCCTTTACCAATACGATCAATAGATCGTACAAAAAATACCCAGACAGGAAAAACAAAAAACCCCATCATTGGTTTTGATAATGCGCTTAGTGTATAGCCCAATTGTACAAAAGGAACTCGCTTACCATTGTTATCGGAGCGTTTACCAAAATATCCTTTACCTAAACCAGAAACCGCTTCAACTACACCCTCCAAAAAACCAATTAATACAATGGAAAAACCTATACTGCGCAAATATATAGGTGTTACAGGATACAGCATTTCACTTGCCATATCTGTAAACAAACTTACTAGAGATAAAACCCAAACTGTACTAGAGATTTGTTTCAATTAATTTGAGTTTATTAAACAAGGTTTATTTTACTCCTGTATCCTTAAAATAATTCAATCGCAAACTATCGCTCCACCCATTAGGGTTTTTATCAAAAGTTTTACTACTAAAAAAGACCATGCCACCTAGCTTAGGCAGACTCCTTATTGTTTTAATTTGATTGGGCAATTCATTTTTATTTTTCCAAGCCGCATTGCTGCCTGCCCTATATATTCCAATTCCGATATAACAATCTTTACCATAGCTGTTTTTTGCCCACCAATCAGCTAAAACATTAAAATCTGCCAAAGGGTGATCAATTTCCCAATATAGTTGTGGTGTTACATAATCAATCCACCCTTTGCGAAGCCACAATAAAATATCCGCATACAGATCATCATAATTTGTTTGCCCAGCTTTTGTGTTACTTCCAAGGCTATCTGCAGATGCATTGCGCCATACGCCAAACGGGCTTATACCAAACCTGCATTTTTGGTTTACTTGTTTTATGGCCTTGCCAATACTTACTATTATTGAATCGGTATTACTTCTGCGCCAGGTGTCTTTTTCTAAACCGTTTCCATTTCTTTTGTAAGAAGTATAATCAGGAAATTCTTTACCAGTAATTCTATAAGGATAAAAGTAGTCGTCCATATGTATCGCATCAACTTTATATCGTGTAACAATATCTTTTACTACATTGGTCACAAATCTTTGAGCGTCTTTGTTTCCTGGATCAAAATATTTTTTATCTCCATAAGTAATAAACCAATCGGGGTGAAGGCGAGTAACATGATTAGGGGTAACAACGGTTTTGTTTATATTAAAAACCGCACGATAAGGGTTTAACCATGCATGAAACTCTAACCCAGCTTTATGTGTTTCGGTAATCATAAAATCCAAAGGGTCATAATAGGGATATGGGGCTTGACCTTGCACACCTGTAAGCCATTGGCTCCAGGGTTCGAAAGGGGATGGGTAAAAAGCGTCTGCACTTGGGCGCACTTGCATAATGAGAGCATTCATGCCATTGCGCTTATGCATGTTTAATAATTTTAAAAAAGCATCTTTTTGAAAACTAGAGCCCACACCTTCAGTGTAAGGCGGAGGCCAATCAATATTTTCTACTGTGGCCACCCAAACTCCTCGAAATTCTTTTTTGGGTGTTTGTTTTTGTGCAAAGCAAAAAAATAAAGAAAAAATAAAGGGAAAACAGAATAATAATTTCATATAAAGGGAGTAAATGTAGTAACAAAAATAAAACATTTACTGTCAAAACTATCCCCTCATTTTGTCCATTAGCTTGCTGAGTTGTTTTGCTTCAGTTTCTGAGAGCTGGCTACAAACGGAATACATTTTATGTGATACGGGATCCAACTTTGCCAAAAGTCTTTTTCCTTTGCTAGTAATACTTACATCAACTAGTCGTTTGTCTGTGGGGCAAATGTTTTTTTTAACCAATTCTTTTACAATAAGCCTATCAACAATACGGCTAGTGTCACTCATCTTATCTAACATTCGTTCTCGAATTTGTAAAGTAGAGATTGGCGTCCCTGCTCCACGAAGTATCCTTAGAATATTAAACTGTTGTGGTGTAATATTCTCTTTGTCGAAAAACGCCTTTAATTTTTCATTAAGCCAATTGCCCGTATAGATAATGTTTATCATTACCTTTTGGTGCTCATTTATAAAACTTGCTTGATTGATATCTTCTTCTAAACTCATAGCAATACAAAAATAGGAAAAGTAGGCATATAATTACTATCGTATATAATAGTGTGTTTTTTAAGTATTCTAACTTTCTTCTTCTGTAAACTCGTTCACATAGATTTTAACAAGAATAAGAAAATAGCTAATCAATAAAGGACCAAAAATAAGCCCAATAAAGCCAAAAAGGTTTAATCCCACAATAACTCCAAGTACTGTTATCAACGGGTGTACATCACCAATTTTTTTCATTAAACTTATGCGTGCTATATAATCTATATTGCCTGTAACAAAAAGGCTGTATAATGTTAAACCAACCGCAGGGAAAATTGTTCCTGTTGAAAAAAGGTAAATACATAGCGGAACCCAAATAATCATAGTCCCCACAAAGGGGAAGAATGCGAACACGCCTGTAAGAAAACCCCACAAACCCCAATCGTGTACACCAAAAATAAGATACCCTAAAGAAGCGGTAAGGCCTTGTATAATGCTAATTAATGGAATACCCAATGCGTTGGCCCTTATCATTAGTTTTGTTTCTTTTGCCAATATATCAATATTGTTAGGCTTCAGTGGAATAAGCTTACCCAAGCTTTTTTCTACCTCTTTGCCGCCTACTAATAAAAAATACAAAAAGAAAAACATCATAAACAAATTCATTAAAACGCTTCCTGTGCCAGTAAGTAGCATAGGTATTAAAGAGGAAACCTTTTGTGCGGCCGACTTTACATTTTCAGGAGAAAGAAGCTGTATGTCTAATTTTGCAGAAATAGCATCGGCAGCAGTTTGAACTGATGCTATAATTTTATCCTGATTGTGTAAGAGCTCATTTACTTTTGGACTTACAAGAGTTACAGTTAAATAAATAGGCAAAGAAATAATAATCAGATAACCTAATACAAAAGCCATTGCGGCCCACCCTTTTTTCCATTTTTTTTGGTAAACAAGGCTAAAATAATATCCACGGCTAATAATATATAATGTAACAGCACCAAGAACTCCAGGTAAAAATGCAATGAGTTGTTTTAGCAATAAGATAGCTATGATAATGATTACAGCTAAAACAATTACTTGCCTAAAGCGATCGTTAAAAACAGTTTTATTCATAACTTTTATTTAAGAAAGTGAAAATAGGTTTACCTAAAAGGCCATAAAGCGCAAATGCTGAAAAAACAAAGAGCTCCTTCGTTCAAAAAAAGCAGAGGTTATTTCCAAACGGACTCCCCCTCGCTGCAATTTGCACAAATATCTATATTTTTTCTGCTCTTCATTAACTCGGATCTGAATTGTTTGTAATTATCGTTTTGCCATATTGCTTTAAAAGACTCGTTTTTTAAATTACCTAATCTATGCATAGCATCTTTATCAAAACAACAGGGTACCACCAAGCCATCCCAAGTAATTACATTGGAATGCCACAATTTCCAACACCTATTGGCAAATTTATTTTTTGCTTTAAAACTACCATCGGCATTGCGTTTGTAGCGGCTATATTTTTCGTTTGTTGGAATTAAGTTGTTAGGGTCGTTTTCATAATCATATACTTGCGCAGATTTAAATCTTACCTCATCTACCCCAATTTCTTTTGCTATTTTTTTTATTTCCTCAATTTGGTGCTCATTGTGTTTTACTACTAAAAACTGAAAGAAAACAAAAGGAGTTTTACTGTTTAATTCTTTTTTCCATTTCACAATATTTCTTGCCCCTTCCAATACTTTTTCTATGTTTCCGCCTACACGGTATTGCATATAAGAATCTTGTGTAGTGCCATCAATAGAAATGATAAGTCTATCTAAACCGCTTTCTACGGTTTTTTTTGCAGCTTCATCGGTAAGATAATGCGCATTGGTGCTAGTGGCAGTATATATTCCCTTGTCGGATGCATATTTTACCATGTCTAAAAAAGAAGGATTTAAATATGGCTCTCCCTGAAAATAAAAAATAAGGTACAATAGATCTTTATAAATATCATCTATGGTTTCAGTAAAAAAATCTTTTTGCAACATTCCTGTAGGCCTTGTAAATGCCCTAAGACCGCTAGGGCATTCTGGGCAGCGAAGGTTGCAGCTCGTAGTGGGCTCAAATGAGATAGAAACAGGAAATCCCCACTGTATTGGCTTGTCTATTATTTTGCTGATATAGAAACTACTAAGCACTTTGATTCCATTCCAGGTACGGCGAAAAGTTAGTTTGCTTGCAAAGTTTGTAGCATCATTAAAATCAAAAGAAGGCATAACGCAAAAGTAGTCATTTCAAGCAATGCAGAAGGTTTAGAATGGGAACATTACAAACTTATTTAAAACCATAAATATTTCAGTCGACCTTAATAAGCAAAGCGATTGTATAAAAACAATGACTATGCGCTATTTGGAAAGTGTAGAATATGCTTCTATTAATTTGGCTAAAACCTAGGATTATGAAAAAAGCACCCGAAGGTTTTAGCCGAAAAATTATTTTTTGTAATTCCTTTTTTTGAGACTTATTTATTTCCAAATAGCGTACAGTCATTATAAAAACATAATATTAACTTCGTAAGGGCGTTATTATCCTGTAAAGCATAACCTGTAAATATCCTTACAAAATAAAGGCCAAATGAAATATTTATTATTATTTATTTTTTTACCAAGCATTTGTTTTGCACAGCAAGGCCCACAAGAGGCAGAGTCCCTCGCTCATTTGGAAATGCAAGCAAAACAAAACAGGTTTAATAATGTGCAAGGGAGGGCCTTTGCCAGCAATAATTTTGATGTAAAATACTATCGTTGCGAATGGGAGGTAGATCCGGCTATTCGTTATATAAATGGAAAGGTTACGGTTTATTTTAATGTTACCAACACCACATCTAACATCATACTGGATTTAACGAACGCCCTAGCTGTAGATAGTGTAAAAAAAGCAGGAACGTTAATTGGCTTTGCTCAAACATCGGACTCGCTAACGATAAATTTTCCTACAACCATAAATATAAACACAATTGACTCTATAAGTATTTGGTATAAGGGTGTTCCTGGAAATACAGGATTTGGCTCTTTTATACAAGACACACATGCAGGCACTCCGGTAATGTGGACACTTAGCGAACCCTATGGATCTAAAGACTGGTGGCCATGTAACAATGGTTTAAATGATAAAGCAGATTCGATAGATATTTTAGTTACTCATCCTAATATTTATAAAGCAGCAAGCAACGGTTTGTTACAATCAGAAACACCAATAGCAGGCAATAGAACAATTACTCATTGGAAACACAGATATCCCATAGCGTCCTATTTGGTATGCATGGCAGTAACAAATTATGTGGTTTTTAATAACAGCGTTTTACTTGGTGCTGTAAATCTACCAATGTTAACATATTGCTATCCTGAAAGCTTAGCTGCATTTCAAACAAATACCCCCAATGTGCTTGAGGCGATGCAATTATTTCACAACAATTTTACCCCATATCCTTTTATAAATGAAAAATATGGGCACGTACAGTTTGGTTGGGGAGGAGGTATGGAGCATCAAACTGCTACTTTTATTATAAACACAGGAGAGTCCCTCATGGCTCACGAGCTGGGACACCAGTGGTTTGGAGATAAAATAACATGTAATAGCTGGGAAGATATTTGGCTCAATGAAGGATTTGCAACTTATTTAGCTGCGTTTCATATGGAAACAAAGTACCCCGCAAATGCGCTAACAAATAGACAAAATGTTATAAACAGTATCACTTCACAACCTGGTGGAACAGTAAAGGTAGCGGATACAACAAATATTAATTTAATTTTCAACGGTAGGCTCAGTTACAATAAAGGAAGCTATTTATTATTCATGCTTCGCTTCATTTTGGGCGATGTTGTTTTTATGAATGCAATTAGAAGGTATCAAAATGACCCGGCATTGGCTTACAGGAATGCAACCACAGGAGATTTAAAACGTAACTTAGAAGCAGAAAGCGGAAGAGATCTAACCTACTTTTTTGACCAGTGGTATAGCGGGCAAGGTTATCCAAGTTATAATGTAACATGGAATGTACTAGATGGCAATTGTGTAAACATAAGACTATCCCAAACAACATCAATGCCCGCATCGGTACCCTTTTTTAGATTGCCAGTAACATTAAAATTTAAAAACGCTACAAACGAAACCACAGTTATTTTGGACAATACGGTAAATAATCAAGACTTTACTCGTTCGCTTGGGTTTACTGCGGATACGGTTCTCGTTGACCATAATTTGTGGTTGGTTACGAAAAATAATACAACACTAAAAACCGCCAATGTTACCAATGGTACTTGTAGTGTACTTTCCCTTCCAACCGATACCATACAAAATATACGACGAAGAAACTCCGGCGCCGGTATTGTAGATATTTATCCCAATCCTATAACAAACCCATTTACGATTTCGTTACGTGACTTTAAGGAGAAAGAGGCCGCAGTAAAAATTTATAGCAAATTGGGGCAAGTAATTTTTTATCGTAAAGCAATTCTAATAAACGGAGCGGCAAAAATAAATGTACCGATGCAAAATTGGTCAAATGGAGCCTATATTGTAAAGGTGGTTTCTGGAGGAAAAACAATAAGCAAGGAGTTTTTAAAAGCTGATTTCTAATTTAAATTGCTTTTGAAGCAATTCTGATATTTTAGAACAAATTTGTTTAAACAAATTAACTGTTCAATGACTACACGCTATTTAGAAATTTTAGAATCTGCTTCTACTGTTTTGGCTAAAGCTTACCAAAAGTTATTTCATATTGGGCTTTGGCCGAAAAATCATTTTTTGTAATTCCCTTTTTTGAGACTTATTTATTTCCAAATAGCTTACAGTCATTAACTGTTCTTAATATTGCATACTATTAAGTCTAACAATATTTATGGCAAAAAAATGGGTTAAGGGTTTTGGAAAAAGAATATTTTATACTGTATTATTTTTAATGTTGCTTTCTGCTGGCGCATATTACATAAGAGAAAAGTTTTTTAAACCAGGCTTTGTACATTACAAAGAATTTGGTATCGATATTCCTACAAATTATTCTATACATGGTATAGATGTAAGTCACCATCAAAATGATATAAACTGGCTTTTGGTAAAGAAAATGAAAGTGAAAAATGTGTCGCTTGGTTTTGCTTTTATAAAAGCCACAGAAGGGGCGAATATGGTAGACGATAATTTTAGAGACAATATGGAGGACAGTAAAGATGCGGGAATGATAAGAGGCGCATATCATTTTTTTGTAGGATCTAAGAGCGGCAAAGCACAAGCAGAAAATTTTATGGATGAGGTAAAGTTACAGAAAGGAGACTTGCCTCCAGTATTAGACGTAGAACAATCTAATGGGGCGTCGGTATTGGATATGCAAACAAGAATTAATGACTGGTTGCAAATGGTAGAGAAAAGATATAAAGTAAAACCAATTATCTACACAAATATAGATTTCTACAAAACATATTTAGAGGGAAAGTTTGACGAATATCCGCTATGGGTTGCACACTACTTGGTAAAAGATAAGCCACGCATCAATCACAAGTGGGCTTTTTGGCAACACAACGAAAGTGGTCTCGTTGCAGGCATTAGGGGCTATGTAGACTTTAATGTATTTAGTGGTGATAGTATGGAGTTTAGAAAAATACTTTTAAGATAATTTGCTAAAAGTGTTTTAAAGCATCAAAAACCACGTTAAGCTAAATAGAAAACAATTAAGCAATTGCTTTCGTATGTGATTTATTAATTGTCTTTAACTTTACGTAATGGGAATAGAGAATGATGCAAAGAATTTTTTGGTAGTAATAGTACAAATGGTTTCATCAATTATTTTATGGTTGATGATGAACATACTTTTTGGATTGTATTTAAAATTTGGCATGTTTGAAAAAGTGCCCACGGTTACAAATTATATTTACTATGTATTTTTTATTATTGGCTCCTATTTGCTGTACAGGTATTTTAAAAAAAGATGGAAAAATGTACACTTTGATTAACTGCTATGGTCTTGTATAATGACCCATTGTTTTTTTATTTTCTTAAAAATTAATGTAAAGGCTCCACCCACGTCTCCAACACTTCTTTTAAGGTGCCACTTTCCAACAACGCTGTAATACATAACAGACAGTCGTTTCATACTTATTATTTCAAAGTCTAATTTACCCATAGTGGCAGTATCGGGATATCCCTTTTTATAATTGGCCTTGGTTTTATCCCAACCATATGTAGGACCATTTTTGCCAATAAACATAAGAGAGTCACTGTGCCAATAAGTTTCCATATATCGATCTATATCGCCTTTGTTCCATGCAGCAGTTTGCTCGGTCATCACTTTTAAAATAAGCGAATCGTCTTTTGTTTGTGCAATCAATAAAGTGTTGAAAATGATTGTAACCAATAAAGCAAAAAGATGTTTCATAAAAGCGAATAAAAATTAAAAAAACTATGGTTTAAATAAGCGAGTGTTCATGGAAATCTATTAACCAAATCTAACAATACTAATGCACATGGTGAGGAGATGCACATTTACTCTTGGTGCAAAGTTGGTAGTTTTTATAATGTGCCGAAATAATAAGAATAACTGCAGGCACCACAAAATACACTTCGTAAGGCAAAAGAAATTGTTTTGTAACTAGTAAGGCAAAGCCTACTATAAAAAGGATAATAGGAAGGTTGTTGCCGTGGTGGGTTTTGTAGCCATGAACCAAAGCATATACACCAACAGAAAAAGCTAGTAAAATCATTGCCCACTCAAAAAAGCCATTGTGAATAATATTTATACCAAGCAAGGGAAGGCTAGTGAATGCCACAGGGAGTAACACACAATGAATGGCACAAGCTAGCGAAGTTGCAATGCCCAAACTGTCCCAGTTTATTTTTAATTTCATGTAGAATACAAAGATAGAAAAAATGCAATGTTGTTGCAAATATTTTTACCAATAAAAGCGTATTTAACATTTGTAGATTACCTTTACAAACAAGTTTGAACGAATTTGCGTAGCTAATTGCAAGCTCTATTTTTTAAAACAATGTAAACTACATGTAGATGAACGGGAGAAAGAAACTTTATTTCTATTTAATATTTTTTGCGGTATTATTAGCTGTGTTTTATTTTTTTATAATGAAGGATTATGATTTTGACGCCTCTCCCTTATCAGTAATAAACCCCGCAGTACCAGCATTTAGCTTTATAGATCAAGATGGCAAAACAATAACGCAAAAGGAAACAGATGACAAAGTATATGTGGCAGCATATTTTTTTACAACCTGCAAAGGTATTTGCCCAAAAATGAACGCAAACATGCGTCGTGTGTATGATGCATATAAAGAAAGAACCGATTTTATGATTTTGTCGCATACTTGTCAACCGGAAGTAGACAGTATTCCTTTGCTAAAAGTGTATGAGCAAAAAATGATTAATGGAAAATTAATTAAAGGAGACGATGGTTCGTACAGCATAAGTAATTTGCCCATTACGAATAATGAGCCAAATAAAAACTGGAGCTTTGTAACTGGCAATAAAGACTCGTTGTACAAAATGGCAAGGCTTGGTTATATTATAGACAACCAAAAACCCGATAGCACACAAAATATTGCCAACCAATTTATACATACACAATTTTTTGCGCTTGTAGATAGATACAGGCGTGTAAGAGGAATTTATGATGGATTAAAAGAGGATGAAATACAAAAATTAATTGGCGATATAAAATCGGTGTTAAAAGAAAAAGTAGACCATACTCGCTTTATGAGTGGTTTTAGCAATGCACCCATGTAAATATGACGAAACTACAACCTGACATATTAAAAAACTCCGGCTTAAGTGTAACCGATAGTAGAAAGAAAATCCTCGATTTGTTTCTAGAAGCAGATGGTGCGCTAGCTCATGCAGATATAGAAAAGAAAACAGAAGCAATATTTAATAGGGTTACCGTGTACCGCACGCTACAAACATTCGTAGAAAAAGGAATCATACATTCTATACCAACCACAGACAATTCGATACTGTATGCACTTTGCAAACATAATTGCGAAGCAGGTCACCACCACGATAACCATGTGCATTTTATTTGTAGCAATTGTAATAAAACAATTTGTTTGGATGATGTAACAGTGCCAGAAGTAAAACTTCCAAAAAACTTTTCGAAAAAACAAGCAGCAATGGTGGTTACTGGTATTTGTGAGGATTGTAAATAAAGCCTGTTAGCCACAAATGAACGAGAGAAAGAATTATAAGCGATTAGTATATTACATCATATTATTCGTATCGTAAACTACTTCATTAGTATTTTATAAAACTTTTCCAACTCTTCTTTATCATTTTTTGACAATGATTTATCTTTCAAAAAATTACTTTTAAAAACCAACACTCGTTTGTGTAGCGGATATTTGGCTAGAATATCTTCTATCATCTTTTCGCTTGCCGTATCTACAATAACTTCTGTAGGGATAATGGTAACCTCAGACTTTTGTGTTACATGTTTCTTTTTAATGATTGCCTCCAAAGTGGCAAGCCTACCGGGGTTTATTTCTTTTATGCGGCTAGCTTTTCCGTGAAGCCCCTCTAGTTGCTTTTTACTTAAGCCGCCCCTTTCCATATATTGTATGGCAATACTTTTACAAAAATCATCATCTGGCTTAGCTTTTAAAACAGCTTCTATAATGTAAGAAACAATATCAATATCGGGGTTTATACGCTGCTGCATGACTGTAAAGATAAGCTTTGTTGGCTTTCTAATATTTGGGGCAAAACGAGAATGCTAAAAAAATTATCAAAAAAAATACTAATAATGTTAGTTTTTATAAAATTAATACCATAGCTTTGTTTTAGAATTATATTTACACGCAAAACAAGATACATCAACTAAAAATTTACAAAATGAGCACAGAAAAAAAAGACAACCTAGAAAAATCTGAGAAGTTTAAAGCGCTTAAACTTACAATGGACAAGATAGACAAGGATTATGGCAAGGGTTCAGTAATGCTAATGGGAGACAAAGCGGTAGTGGAGCAAGAGGTAATATCTACAGGCTCTATTGGGTTGGACGTAGCACTAGGTATTGGTGGTTTACCAAAGGGAAGGATAGTAGAAATTTATGGTCCTGAATCATCTGGTAAAACTACATTGGCTACACATATTATAGCAGAGGCACAAAAGAAAGGCGGCATGTGTGCATTTATAGATGCGGAGCATGCTTTCGATAGCAATTATGCACAAAAACTTGGAGTAGATATTGATAATCTTTTGATATCTCAACCAGATTATGGAGAGCAGGCTTTGGAGATTGCAGACAGATTAATATTATCAGGAGCAATAGATGTAGTAGTAATAGACTCTGTAGCGGCACTGGTCCCAAAAAGTGAGCTAGAAGGAGAAATGGGTGATAGCAAAATGGGCTTACATGCAAGGTTGATGAGTCAGGCATTGAGAAAGCTTACTGCTACCATAAGCAAAACAGGTACTATTTGTATTTTTATAAACCAGCTGAGAGAAAAGATTGGTGTAATGTTTGGTAATCCTGAAACAACGACTGGTGGTAATGCATTAAAGTTTTATGCGTCTGTACGTTTAGATATACGGAGAGCTGCACAAATAAAAGATGGTGACGAGGTAACAGGAAATCACATAAAAGTGAAAGTGGTAAAAAATAAAGTTGCGCCACCTTTCAGAATTGCCGAGTTTGATATTGTATATGGGGAAGGAATTTCTAAAGTAGGGGAGATTATAGATATGGGTGTAGAGCTTGGCATTGTGCAAAAAAGCGGAAGTTGGTTTAGTTACAATGGAGATAAATTAGGTCAAGGTAGAGAGGGCGTAAAGCAATTATTGATGGACAACCCAACAATGGCTGATGAGATAGAAGTTAAAATAAGAGAAAAAATTAAAGAAAATAAAGGAGAGTAATCTTCCTATTATAATTCGGGGTTAGTAAGTAAATGGTCGTCTTTTATAGGGCGACTTTTTATTTATTTCAATTATTTAAATGGTTCAAAAATTTTATTTAATAGAAGTAGCGTAAAATGAGAAAGCCAGTATAGAATATTAGACTCAACAAACATTTATACCGATTATAATCATATATGGCCCAAAGTGAATTGTAATCGGCACAATACCATCTAATGTCGTCTGAATATTCCTAATAGTCTAATTCCATTGGCCTAAACGACTACTACAACGGCATTATACCGAAAGTTTATTGGACTACATATCGATATGATTGGTATAATATTTCAACGTAGTTCTTTGCATTACTTATGAAATAAAGTTGGTATAAGATATATTATCTCTTTTCAAAATAAATGTATATTTACAAATCAATCTAACAATAATAAATAGTTGAGAAATGAAAAATATCGGAATAAAATTTTTAGCTATCCTTTTAATCTTTAGTAGTTGTACAAAAAGTGGGCTAGAAGAAATAACTACTCCTACTCTGTTTCAGTGGCCTGCAGGCACTAGTGATTATGCTCCGTATACAAATGGTTCTACATTTGTTTTTGAATCATCTAATGGTTTGCCAGCTGTGGTAGATAGTTTTACTTACACAGTTGTAACAGACACAATAATTAATAGCGCAACCTATAGAAAATTAGTTTCTAACAAGCCAACACTTGGGCCAACCGTTTATGTAAATTATAATGCAGGTGTGGTAACTGAAATTACATATAACTTTTCTCTGCAAGGATTTACATTACCCGTGGTTACACAAACCGTATTGAAAGATAATGTTGCAGTGAATAATACTTGGAATGAATCTCAAAATATTAGCCTAATGGGTTTTACATTTCCCATAACGTTTACTTATACCTTACTGCAAAAGGATTTTACTAAAACGGTTTTAGGAGTTGCTTATGCAAATAGCATCTCAATAAAACAAGAGCTAGGCATACCTCCTGCTCTAGCTACTATTGCGGGAATACCTGCAACAACACAAATTGATAATTTTTACGCAAAGGGTGTGGGGAGAGTAGAAAGAGGTGTGGTTTCTACCAATAATTTTACTAGAATAAAAAGGTATAATGTGGTAAAGTAGTTTCTGTAGGAGAAGAAACTCAATTAACTATTAGACCTGCATGAAACACTATTAATAATTTTTGAAATTGATGTGTTGCTTTCATATTGAGAAAAGACTATAATGCTTTTGTTAAAAAACGATTTAATCTCACTAAAGTGAAAAACAGGGGATAAAAAACACAAAAGAAGGTAATTTCTATACCCGTTATTTCCTGTTACTAAAGTTTGATTGTTAAATTAGTTGTTAGAGCGTAATTGTTGTTTTCTGTTTTAAAAATCTTATCTCTTGAGTGAAACATTTTACCTTCTACTCTAAATTTTACTTTATTATTTAAGTCATAGTCTAAGTTAGAGGAAACGCCAAAAGTTTGAAAGCCATTTATAGTACCTGTTGAAATAATAATTTGATTAGGATCGCTATAATATTCCCCTCTACATGCAATGCTTGTTTTTTCGTTTATACTTTGTTTAATTATTAATACTGGCGATAACCAAGCTCCATAAGTTGTGGGATTAAATTTATCTGTTCCAATGTCAAACCCTGCAATAATTCCAAATTTATTTGTTGCTTCATATTGCACATAAAAATTATGGAATGTTCTAAAAGAGTTAACGCTGTCTGGCTTATCTGTTCCCCAAAATGTACTGTAATTAACCACAATTTTTTTTGAAGGTCTATAGTTTATTTGAGTTCCAAAAGAGGACTTTTGGATATAATTGGGTTTGCTAATTTTTTGCCAACCGTTTAAATACAAAGCAGAAATATTTATTTTTTCATTTTTAGAGGTATAACTTATTTTAACTCCTGTTTCATAATAAGGCGAATTTTCGGCAAGTAAACTCCTTGTCAATGTCCAACAATCGGCACTTACAGTACTTTCAAATCCAATATGCGAAGGCATAATTCCGGCATCTAACCAAATGTTTTGTTTATTTGAAATTTTAACCCCTATGTTTGCTTCATAAATAAATTGAGCCCAATTAGGTTCCGACGCTAAATTATACTGTGCATAATTGCCGGCCATAAGCCCCAAGTTGGCCCTGTAATTTTTATCTGAATAGTTGGCTTTTACAAAAAGCAAATTGGCATTTATTTCATTGTGTCGTTTATGGTTGTATAAAAAATTTGATTTCTCGTGGTTTTGAGGTTTCGAAAAGTCGTAGCTGTAGTATAACTCACCATAAGCACTAATGTTTAATTTTTTCAAACTATCGTTTTGTGCATATCCTTGTAGATACATTAAAACAATAAAAAGTAGAAACTTAAATTTCATGGTTTGTTTAAATAATACTAGGTTTAAAATAATACTTAGCTATTTAACTTGCGCCACAACATATCTTTCAATTCCACCAAATTATAATTTGTAAGAGAAGAAATAAATATAGAAGTAATTTGTGGTGGCAATTCTTTTTTAATTGCTTCCTTCAATTCATCATCCAACATATCGGATTTACTTATTGCAATCACAAATTCTTTTTGAAGCATTTCAGGATTGTATTGCTCTAGTTCGCTTCTAAGAATTTCAAATTCTTTTTTATGGTCTGCACTATCTGCAGGTATTAGAAAAAGTAAAATTGAATTACGTTCTATGTGGCGTAAAAAACGATGACCAAGCCCTTTTCCTTCGGCGGCACCTTCTATTATACCGGGCAAATCTGCAATGCAAAAACTTTTTCCATCTCTATATTCCACCATGCCAAGCTGCGGTACTAATGTTGTAAAAGCATAGTTGGCTATTTTTGGTTTTGCAGCAGTAATTACAGATAGCAAAGTGGATTTGCCTGCATTGGGGAAACCAACCAATCCAACATCAGCCAATACTTTTAGCTCTAAAGTTCTTATGCCTTCCATACCATCTTCGCCTGGTTGTGCATACTCAGGTGCTTGGTTTGTAGAAGTTTTAAAATTACTATTGCCCAATCCTCCTCGCCCTCCCTTCATTAAAATTACCTCTTCGCCATCTTGTAAAATCTCCGCACATTTTTCTCCATTTTCAGGATTTATGGCTATTGTTCCAAGCGGCACTTCTATGATAATATCTTTACCAGCTTTGCCGCTGCGTTGCCCACCTTCACCATTGCCACCATCATCTGCCAACACATTTTTAAAGTAACGCAAGTGCAACAAAGTCCAAAGTTGTGTATTTCCCTTTAAAATTATATGGGCTCCACGGCCTCCATCTCCACCATCAGGCCCCCCCTCAGCTGTAAGTTTATTGCGCAAAAAATGCTTACTACCTGCACCACCATGCCCCGACCTACAAAAAATATTAATCTGATCTACAAAATTTGAACGTTCCACTTTATGCTTTTTTTATGCTTACAAAAATACGATTTGCAAACCGCATTGCTGTATGTGTTTTTAATGAATAGTATTGTATGCGAAAACAATGATTACTTTTAGGATGCAAAACCAACTGAATGAAATATTTATTTTTACTTTTCTTGTTTCTACATACAGCGTGTAAATGCTCCAAAACAAATAAAACTGAATCGTCAAAATCATTGAGTACTCCAATTGATACGGTTAACAATGATAGTGTGCCCACTTGTATAAAAGCATTAATTCAAAAATTGGAAAGCGAACCAGTGACTAATCCAGCAAGCAAGATTTACAGCTATTTATTTTCTGGCAAAACAGTTTACTATTTTACAGCAGCATGTTGCGATAATTTTAGTGACTTGTATGATGAAAGCTGCAACATTATTGCACACCCAGATGGTGGCTTTACTGGTAGAGGAGATGGACGACTGCCCACCTTTGTGAAAGAGAAAACAAAAGAGAAACTAATATGGGCAGATAAAAGAGGAAAATAGTTTATGGTTTTTGTTCTTTCCAAGTTTTATAATTAGCCGTATGTGTTTTTCTCTCTTCAGGAATTTCTGTAAGTGGTTCACAAGGTTTACAATCTTGATGCATTTGTGTTGGCAGTTGCTGGTATAATTTTGTTCCTTCGGTTTTCCAAAGAATCATCTCATCGGATACCTCTTTTATTTTTTTTGCAGGATTGCCTACAATTACACTTCTGTTTTCAAAAACAGTATTGGCTTTTATAAAACTTAATGCACCCACAATACATTCATTGCCCAATACTACATTATCCATTATCACTGCATTCATGCCTACTAAGCAATTTTTACCAATAGTAGCGCCATGTATAATTGCGCCATGCCCAATATGTGCACCGGCCATCAATAAAACAGTTACACCGGGGAACATATGTACTGTACAGTTTTCTTGCACATTGCAACCATCTTCTACAATGATTTGTCCCCAATCGCCCCGTAATGCAGCACCGGGGCCTATGTAACAATCTTTACCTATAATAACATTGCCTGTAACTGTAGCTTGTGGGTGTACAAAACTGCTAGGGTGTATAACGGGTATGTAGGCGTTGAAGGAATATGTTGACATATATAAGTATTTAAAGTATAAAAGGTATTAAGGAGTTATGCCGCAATTATAATTTCTTAATGTCATCTTTTTTCTTTCGCAAAAATTTACTATAACCATTTAAAATTTGCTCAATTTCTTTTCCTTTAATCTTGTACTCAGTTAATAAAGCTTCTGTAATATAATTTTCATCAAGCGCATCTATCAAGTGGTTAATGGTTTCGCTTAAAAGCCCTCTTGCTTGAATACAATAATGAATTTTTTCAGGATATGTAATCTCCCGTGGCTTTCTGATATTAATGGGTTTATTGACCTTACGCTTCTTATTGTTTGGTCTATTAATTTATACTTTTCATCATCAGGAAACAGCTTTGCTAATTGACAAACTTCGTTTTTAAAAACCCTTACCTTTTTCCATAATTCTAATTCTTCAAAGCCAAAGCTTACCGAATTCATAGTGTGCTTTTTTACTTTATAAACTTTTATATATAGCAGCTACTAAATACCAATCAAACTTTTCCCTGTCCTAAAACAAGTTCCTTTAAATATCGCTACCTCATGCCCATGTTGGTTGGTAATTTTTACTTGATACAAACCTGTGCTTCTGCCATTGTGTATTTCTGTAGCTTCTGCAACTAGTTCATCAGTTACATTTACAGGTTTTATAAAATTAATAGAAGTGTCTAGCGCAACAGATAAATTATTTCTGTTGTTGCAAGCAAATGCAAATGCACTATCTGCCAGAGAAAAGGCAATGCCGCCATGTACAATGCCAAACCCGTTTATCATTTCGGGGCGCACTGTCATTTTTATTTTGCTGTAACCGTCTTTTATTTCTATTACTGTAATACCTAGCCACTGGCTAAACAAATCGTTTGCCATCATTTGCTCTACTACTGATGTTGAATTAATGTTGTTCATACCATATTATTTACCAATAAAACTTGGCTTTCTTTTTTCTAAAAACGCATTAATTCCCTCGTTGTAATCAACCGTACTAGCGGCTTTGCGTTGAAGCCTATCCTCTTCATGAAGTTGCTCTTCGAAACTGGTTAATAGAGATTTGTTCAATGCTTCTTTTGTAAAGGCTAGT
>JANMFB010000269.1:0-3695 GCA_031377605.1 Ferruginibacter sp. | reverse complement strand
GATTAACCTGCTAAACACAAATTTACTAAATAAAAAACCCCCGAAAGCGGGGGTTTTGTGAACTGGCTGGGACTCGAACCCAGGGCCCATACATTAAAAGTGTATTGCTCTACCAACTGAGCTACCAATTCTTCCATTCCCTTCTTTCGTTGGGAGTGCAAAAATAGGGTAAAATGATTGAGTGTCAAATTTTTTTATAAACTTTTTTTAGCTACAAAAAAAAATCTCTCGTAACTCAATACCTACAATGCTTTCAGCGTAGAATGCAGTTTACTAACATGATGTGGATTAAGTTAAAATATGTGTATTAATACGATGAATACTCAAAAATAGTAAAATATAAAAAAAATTGTTTACCATACCTTTACCAAATGAATGAATCATTTAAAGGTAAAACAATTGTAGTAACCGGTGGAAGCGATGGAATAGGAAAATCATTGGTTGAGAAATTATTGCAAGCAGGAGCTAATGTGGCAACTTGCGCTCGCAATCAAGAGAAACTTTATGACTTACAAAAAAACTATGCAGGTAAACCTTTGCATACAAAAATTGCAGATGTGAGCAAGTATGAGGATTGTAAGAATTTTATTGAATCTACTATGCAAACTTTTGGCGATATAGATATCCTAATAAACAATGCAGGTATATCTATGCATGGAGAGCTAAAAGACACTGACATGGCTGTTTTCGAAAAAGTAATGGCTATTAACTATTTTGGTTCTCTTTATTGCACAAAACTTTCTTTAAATAGTATTATAAAAAGAAAAGGAACTATTGTAGGTGTCTCATCAATTGCAGGATATCGCGGCTTACCAGGTAGAAGCGGATATAGCGCAAGTAAATTTGCATTGAATGGATGGCTTGAAGCACTTCGGACAGAATTATTAGCCGATGGTGTAAATGTTATGTGGGTATGTCCGGGTTTCACAAAAAGTAATATTAGAAACGCTGCATTAAATGAAAAAGCAGAAGCACAAGGCGAAAGCCCATTAGATGAAAATAGCCTTATGAGTAGTGGTGAATGTGCTCAACATATTTTAGATTCAATAGAAAAAAGAGAACGTACACTTGTACTTACATTTAAAGGAAAGCAAACAGTTTTTATGAATAAGTTCTTTCCATCATTAACAGACAAACTTACTAGAAACTTTTTCTATAAAAAAGGTAAGCTCATAAAATAGCATACTAACCGAGAGTAAAGTATATTGCACAAAATATTTTTATAGTAGATGCCATTACTAACCTTCACAAGTGATATAGGTGTACAGGATTTTATGCCTGCTGCCATAAAGGGGCAAGTAATGCAAGTAGATTCTTCATTTAACATAATAGATGTAACCCATTTATTATCTCCTTTTAATTATCCGCAAGCAGCTTACGTAGTAAGAAATGCAGTAAAGAATTTTCCTGAAGGTACATTTCATCTAATACTTATAAATTTATTTGACGAAAAACTAGATCATCTATTATTAGCTTATCACGGAGGGCATTATTTTGGCTGTGCAGATAATGGACTAATAACGATGATACTAGAGGAAGAGCCTGAAGCAGTAGTTGCTATACCATTACAAAAAAATACCGAAAAAAACACCTTAATATTTGCCAATATTTTTGCTAAGGCATTCAGCAAAATAAACAAAGGTGCTTCACTTTTAGAAATAGGTAACACAGATATTTCTATTAATATAAAAAACCCTCTAAAACCAATGCTTGGAAAAGATTGGATGGAAGGACAAATTATTTTCATTGACAATTTTGAAAACGTAATAGTAAACATAAGAAAAGAGGAGTTTGAAGAACAAAGAAAAGGAAGAAAATTTGCTATCATTTTTAAAAGAGATGAGAGTATAGAGAAAATAAGCGAAACTTATGCAGATGTACAAGAAGGTGAAAAAGTAGCCTTATTTAATTCTGCAGGATATTTAGAAATAGCTATAAATAAGGGAAATGCAGCCGGTCTTTTTGGCTTACAGAGTTTTGCAGAAAAACAACAAAAAGTATTAGAAGTACAGTTTTCCAACAACCATATTTTTTATCAGACTGTGAAGGTTTTCTTTAGCTAAATAAAAAAATTACATGAAAATTAAGTTATTAAAAAGATTTCAAATGGTAGAAATTTCAAATTGAGCGATTTGTTCATTTTCGAATTTATATTTTATCTTGCAAAAAAATTAACCATGAAAAAAATACTATTTGCTTGTGCAATACTTGCAATTGCCACAATTTCAAATGCACAGGTAAAAATGCCTGCTCCCTCTCCTACACAAACTATTAAGCAAGATTTTGGTATAGGAAGTGTAGAATTAACTTACAGCCGCCCAGGTTTAAAAGGTAGAAAGATATTTGGTGACCACGAACCATACAATGAAATGTGGCGTACAGGAGCAAATGCTGCTACACTTATAAAATTTACAGACCCTGTAGAAGTTGGTGGCAAAAAACTTGACTCGGGATCCTATGTTATATATACCATACCAAATAAAGGTACTTGGGAAGTTATTTTCAATAAAGGCCTAACAAACTGGGGCACTGATGGCTATAAAGAAAGTGAAGATATAGTTAGGTTTACCGTACCAACAATGAAAATGAAAAAAAAGCTGGAGACATTGACAATGCAATTTGCAAATATTAAACCGGAAAGTTGCGAGCTTCACATTATGTGGGAAAAAACTGCGATATCTATCCCTGTAACTACAAATATCAAAGATCGCTTACGTGCTTCTTTTGAGAAAGCTTTAGCAGGTGAAAAGAAGCCATATTGGAATGCTGCACAATTTTATTTTGAGTACGACAAAGACAATGTAAAGGCTTTAGAAAATGTAAAAGCAGGTATAGAAGGAAATAAAAAAGCATTTTGGATGTACTTATACAAAGCAAAGATAGAAAAAGCTATGGGTGACAAAGCAGCAGCGCTTGCAAGTGCAACTACTGCAATGGAACTTGCTAAAGATGCTAAGAATCCAACTTACGAAAGAGATAGTAAGACATTTATCGAAGAATTAAAATAGGCTCTAAATATTTAAAAAAAGCTGTTTAATTATTGATAATTTGTCAATAATTAAACAGCTTTTTTATTATAAGAATAACAAAGAAAATTAAGAAAGTATTTTTGTTAAATATTAATACAGTCATTGTATTCGAAATAGTCCAATTGCATTGGCCTAAAGGACTACTACAGCGGCATTATACCGAACGTCAATTGGATTACATATGGATATAAATGGTATAAATTCAGATTTGGTGTATACTAAAACCGGCTGGAACGAATTAACAGGATAATAGATATAAATTCATACATTTGCAAAAATCCACAATAAAAGTATGGCAAGTTGTAAGCCTGTGGTATTAAAAAATTTCCTGCTGTTTTAGAAAATACAACGTCCTCTTCGGCTCAAATACATTAAAAATTCATAATGGAATTTAATAAACTAGGATTAATAGATCCTATCCTATTAGCATTAGCCGAACAAGGCTACACGACACCTACGCCCATTCAACAACAAGCAATACCAATAGTGTTGCAACAAAAAGATTTACTTGGCTGTGCACAAACAGGTACAGGAAAAACGGCAGCATTTGCCATTCCTATTTTGCAATTGTTGTATACTCAAAAAGTACATAGTCCAGGCATAAAAGTATTGATACTTACTCCAACAAGAGAGCTAGCCATACAGATAAATGAGAGTTTTGAGGCT
>JANMFB010000081.1:0-1510 GCA_031377605.1 Ferruginibacter sp. | reverse complement strand
GAAACTTTGTGGGCAATGAAAACGACCGATGTACCAGCAAAAGATTTGTGGCTGCGTATTATAAATTTTATGAAGCAAATGGGTAGGCATTATAGTAATATACATTTTACAATAGAAGGCGACGCACCAAATGATTTTATAATAGCTTCTAGCCATGGTTTGCATATTATTTTGGTGTTGCAAGAGTCAGTAAATAACTCAGTAAAACATGCAAATGCAAATACGATAACTCTAAAAAGTACTATAGAAGATACCTGTTGGAAAATAATATTGGTCGATGATGGTAAGGGTTTTGAAATTGATCATGGTACAAGTAAAATAGATAGCTATGGTTTATCCAATATGCAGCAAAGAGCAAAGGAAGGAGGATTTGTATATGACCTACAATCAAGTATTGGCAAAGGAACTTCTACTACTATCAGTATAAATAATTAGATATTTTTATTGTAATGAAATTTATAATTACCACCTTACTTAGTGCTATTTGCCTACATGCCAATGCGTATGATCAATATGTTATTTTTACACAAGCTGCGGTAAACAATTCAAAAACACACGAGCAAAAATTAGCTGCTTACGAAAAATGGTTGCCCCTAGCCATACTCATTCACCATCCAAACACCAAAGCAGATCTGGATAGTTTTAAAACCTTTATTGAAAACGACAACTCCACATTGGGCAAGGGGATTTATGATTTAAACATGGCGTATTACCTTATAGAAAACTATGGCGATTATAAAAAAGGGTTGGAATTGTGCCTTAGCGCCAAAGATATTTTTGAAAAATTACAAGCCAAGGCAGAAATGGTAATGACTTACAACAGGCTTACATTGGTATTATTATGGAACCAGATTGGGAAAAAAGAAATATTGAATAAAGAAAATCTCTACGATAAATATTTATCAAAAGCACTCCAGCTTTCAGAAGAATTAAAAGATAAAAACCTGCAGATTTATACGCTCAATGTTATAGCCAGCTACTATATTGTTACAGAAAAAAATTACAGCAAATCGCTTGAATATTTTCATAATTGTGAACAACTAATAACAAATGACATTACGCCTTATAATAGAATGGGGATTTATGGCGGGTTAGCCATTGTTTACGCAGAAATAAAAGATGAGCCTGCAATGCTTTTTTATGTAAAAAAACTGGAGGCAGATCCATACTTTGAAGGTTATGGTTATGGCAGAAGCAATGTTTACAGAGCAGTTGCAAAATATTTCCTTTCTATTACAAGAGATAAAAACCATGAGAAAGCGTTGTTCTATGCTGAAAAATCGTACGATATATCTGAGCAGATGAACGCACCCGAATATATTTCTCAGGGTTCTCAACTTTTATACGAAATATACAAAGCCAAGGGCAATGATAAAATGGCTTTAGCATTTCATGAAAAATATAAACAGAATGAGGATAGTCTTGGTAGAGAAAGGTTTCAGCGTACTTATGCCGAATATGATTTGGTGAAAAAAGAAGCCACTATCAAAACGTTGGAAAACGATAAGTT
>JANMFB010000080.1:0-7763 GCA_031377605.1 Ferruginibacter sp. | reverse complement strand
GGGCCGCACAACATTTTGGATTAACCAAATTTTATCGAAGCCGGTTTTAATGCTGTATGTTAATTTTTCTCCAGGTTCTACTGATAGTTTTTCTTTTGTGATTTCTATTGGCACAGCTGTGGTTTGCTGTGAATTGTCTGTAAGCTTAACAAATTTTTCTGCTTTCACCTCATCTCCAAACTTATCTTTTGTGGTAGCAATTATTTTATACCATCCTGTCTGCAGTCTATTATCTAACATCTTAAATGTTGCGTCTACAGCTGTAGAATCTGTAACATCAATTGCCTTTGCGCCCAACTGCCATTTACTCATTACATTTTCATCAGCATATATATCATAGGGGAAATCTTTATAGTACTCGGCTTTGCTCATCACAAACAAATCTGCTTGCTCCCAATATCTGCTACGGAACATTCTTTTTGGTTCACTTAATTTGTAAAACTCCACTTGTACCCTAGCTTTTTCAAAAAGATTATTTGTATTGGTTGTACTTATACCAATTTTATTAATATCGGTTGCTAATATTTCGTTATTAGTCACAATATCTAATTTTATTGCTTGGTAAGAAACTGCTACAAGAGTATTCCCGCTTCTTGTTTCACCGTTCACATCTGTAACATCTGCCGTTATTTTATATTCAAATGTTGGTTGGCTTTTTTTATCCACCGTTTCATCGGGTATAGCTTTAAATGTAATTTTAAACTCTCCCTTTGTATCTGTAACAGTTTTACCATTGGTAATTTCCATTTCTTCTCTTCCTCGTGGGTTGTACCCACCGCGGTAATATCCCCACCACTCTGGGTAGCGTACAACCCTTAGAACTCTGTAGGACACTTGCGCTCCATCTACATTATTACCAGCATAAGCTTTGGCAGTTCCTGTCACTTTTATACTATCATTAATTCTATAGGAACCGGTTGGTTTGTTTATTTCTGTCGAAAATTTTGGTCGTTTGTATTCCTCTACACTAAAATTTTTTGTACTATTTGTTATAGAATCTTGCAAATGAAAATTACCATTCAACAAACCCTCTGGCAGTTTAAAACTTCCATTATAAGACCCATACTCATTTGTAGTAAAGTTGAGTGAATTTACTTTTTGATAATTATTGTCCAACAATCGTATCGTCGTTTTTTTATTGGCTAACACTTTACTATTCCTACCAGTACTATCGGTTTCCATCATTATTCCTTTAAAAAAAACAGTTTGACCAGGGCGGTAAATAGAACGATCTGTAAAAAGAACTGCTTGTTGTATACTTTTCCTCCCAAGGTTTTCATAATCGTTGTAATAACTGTAATGACCATCGTCTGTAAACAACTCGTCATTACCAAATTTTATCTGGAAAAAATTATTGTAGTAATTGTTATTTTCTTTGTTAGTTAATTTTATTAAGCCATTTTTATCTGATACATATTTCCCCCCTTTCATTTCCACATTTTTTCTTGATGTATAATCGTACGTAGATCTCCATTCTTGTAGCGAAGCATTTTCAAGAGGTTTGCCATTATCTCTATCTAGCAAGTACACTTCGTTCTTATTGTTTGTGATGTAACTAATATTGCTCACGTAAGAAGTTGTTTTACAAATAACATTATTAGCAAGTGTAAAATCTTCTTTCATACTCATTACAATAAAATAAGTGCCTTGGGGCAATGCATCTATTTTTATTTCGGTACTGTGTGTTTGATAATCATTTTGATTTGGCAGTTTTACCGACCATGCTTTTACAGACTTTAAACCTGCAATTTTTATCCAAGTCCTTTCATAATCATTATCATCAGCATACATTTTTTTTATTTCCTCTTTACTTATTTTGATTACCCTACAATAAACTTTATCAATATTCTTAAAAGTCACCAATGCCCTAAAAGCTTGGTCTATTACATTTACTTTTTCTGTTTCAAAATGGAGTGATGGTTTTGCAATTTGTGCTAATAAGTTCTTAGAATTTATACCGCCTTCACTTTTTGGAAATTTAGCATATGACGTCTCGCAAATTTGTCTTGCTTTTGCAATATCAAACTGTGTTTGCTTATTGGTAAATGGGTCGTAAGTCTCTCCTCTCTTCATAAGCATATGTGCACGCAAGTAAGCTGCTTGGGAGCTTATTGGATTATTACCATAATTATTTTCAATATTAAGCAAAGCATTTTCATATAATTTTTCTTTGTTAGCAAACACACCGTGATCATTCATAAAATCCAACCTTATCAAATCTGCATCTAGCAAAGCATCTATATTCTTGCTATCGTTTAATCTAAATGCAAGCAACCTTTGCATGGTTATAATAGCATTAAAATAAAACGACGTAGTATCCTTAGTTATAAAATTATAATTCACAAATGCAGGAACAGCTGCAAAAGCAGCCTCATCATTAATTATAAATTTATATGCAGGATTTGTAACATCATTCTCTCCATTCACAAAAAAATCTAAGGCTCTGTGTGCCAAAAAATCATATAAAGTAGGGCGTAGATTTTCCGTATTCATTCCTTTTTCTAAAATCGCATCTATGTTGCTTATGTTGGTAGTTTTTAATAACTCATCATTTTTCAGTGAAACTTTGTACAAATTTGCAATGGTATTATTTAGTTTATCTATGCTCCATGTATCTATATCATTGCTTTTCTCTTCGGCTAGTTTTGTGCGGTTGTATAATTTATAACGGTTTTGTTCTTTGTAAGTTTGAAACAACTGGGCTTGCATACTTTGTAAAATATTTTTAACAGGCTCTTTTGCTTTTGCAATAAGTGTATCTATATAGAAAATGTTTTTTTGCTGATTTTCTTCTTCTACCATGTTTCGGAACTTCATCATATACATGGCAGCTTTTATTTGTTGTGCTTGATTGCTTTTTTTTGAAGCATCATCAAATATGTCTGTAGCTATTTTACTGGCATCTTTCGTAAGTCCCTTTTCTTCTGCTTTGGTTATTTTTTTCCATTGGTCAGCATAATCGCTTTTTTGTGCGTTCACAGTTATGATGTTTAAAGTAAAAACAATAATCGTTGTTAAAAAAGATTTCATATTCATTTGAGTCTAATTAAATTGAAACTAATAGGTTGCAAATTCAATGCTAAGATGATAACAATTAGCAAAATGCATAAATGCTAATCTATTATTTATTTAAAGGTATTTCAAATTTCTTTATTATCGAAGCTGTGAAAAGCATCACAATAATTAACCTTCGGCTTTTTAAGTAAGATTTTTATATAGCAACATGATCTAAAAATGTTATCACGCATTTTATTTTGTGTATTTACTTTAATTATTATCATGCATTTTAAAATAAGCAAAGCCCAAAGATTTTCATTAATACAAGTAATTTCTATTAACAAGATTTTGTCTAACCAATTTCATAGTTGGCATAGCAATTGGAACATAGTCTGCAATTATTATTCACAAATAAATTTAAAAAAATGAAAAAGGTATACATATTAGCCATATTAGCAATAGCAACGTTTTCTTCGTTTGCAAATTATGGCAACACCAGATTAGTCATTAACGGTGCTGATAACAATAATATTAGAATTTTAATAGATGGAAACAATGTTAGCGACAAATACAGAAGCGGCAATTCCTATTATATCTTTAATATTAACAGCGCCAACAATAGAATACAAATTATAAAGCAACGCTCAGGTATTTTTGGTAGAGGAGGAGAAAAAACTATTTATGATCAAAATTTGTTTTTAAAATCTAATTACGAAACAAGCCTCACCCTTTCTTCGTTTGGGAATGTGGTTGTAAATGAAATCCCAATTAATGTTGACAACAATGATGATATTAATAATGGAAATAATAATGGAAATTGGAATAATAGTCAAAACAAAAGTAATGGTCGTGGCAATAAATATGGCCACTACAAAAAGCATGGTAAAAAAGACGAAAAAGAAAAACATGATAGAGACGATGACCATGATGAGGACCGAAAGGATAAAAAAAGGTATAATGAAAATGGAAATTGGAATGGCGACAACTAAAAAAGTATCTTACATATACATTAAAGCCTAGTAATTTTTTGCTGGGCTTTTTTGTGTAATACGTGGCATCTAAGTCATAAGTATAATCAGCTATTTATAATTCCAATATTTAATTGTAGTTCTTAGTGTAAGGATGAAAAAAAAATTTTCGCTTGGTATTATTTTGCAAACAAGCTTATGTTATCTTATTAAACCAATATTAAAATTTACAGCACGTAAAGCCCTATGTGTTTCTGCTCTTTAGCAGTAAAAAAAGCAAAAGCCCCACAAAATAATTTGCAGGGCTTTCAATATGCTTTATAATAAAAAATTATTTTTTTAAAGCCTCAGCCATCGTTTTACCAATATCAGCAGGGCTAGCTACTACATGTATTCCACAAGCCGCCATTATTTTCATTTTTGCAGCAGCCGTATCATCTTCGCCACCTACAATAGCACCCGCATGTCCCATTCTACGACCCGGAGGTGCAGTTTGTCCTGCTATGAAACCAACAACTGGTTTTTTATTTCCTGTACTCTTTATATATTCGGCTGCTTCTGCTTCCATCCCGCCACCTATTTCACCAATCATAACAATAGCGTCTGTTTCATCATCATTCATAAAAAGTTCCACTGCTTGCTTGGTAGTAGTACCAATAATTGGGTCTCCACCAATACCAATTGCGCTTGATATACCTAAGCCAGCTTTTGCTACTTGGTCTGCTGCTTCATACGTAAGTGTTCCGCTTTTTGAAACAATTCCAATTCTACCTTTCTTAAAAATAAAGCCAGGCATAATACCCACTTTACATTCATCGGCAGTAATAACACCTGGGCAGTTAGGACCAATCAATCTGCTATTAAAACTTAATAAATAATTTTTCACTTTCACCATATCGCTCACCGGAATGCCTTCTGTAATACAAACAATAAGAGCAATGCCGGCCTCCGCAGCTTCCATAATAGCATCGGCAGCAAATGCAGGTGGTACAAAAATTATACTTACATCAGCTCCTGTGGCCTTTACAGCATCAGCCACTGTATTAAAAACTGGCCTTTCCAAATGTAAACTACCACCCTTGTTTGGTGTAACACCACCCACTACATTTGTTCCATATTCTATCATTTGTGTAGCATGAAAACTACCTTCGGTACCCGTAAAACCTTGTACAATAATTTTGGAATTTTTATTTACTAATACTGACATGTGATAAGTTAAAAGTTATTGGTTAGTTATGTTTATTAGAAATTTTGGCAAAGATAAGGGTTGAGGGAATATTGGGGAAGAATTTTTGGAGCAGTAGTGTAAATGTCTGGATACTAACAATAATGAAAACTATTTCTTTCAGAATTTTTTACTTAGGGTATCTATAATTTCTATCTCAAAAGATTATTACGTCAAATACATTTAACACAAGAAAATTTTTGAGCATAAGAATTTTCAGACTTCATGATTTTTAAGCAAAAAAAGACCGCCCTCACGAGCAGTCTTTAATATAAACTTTCAATAAAATATTTTATTGCACCAGCACTTTACCTGTTGCAATTTTTGCTCCATTGCTAAACAATCCTACAATATAAGTCCCTTTGCCATGCCTCCTCAAATCTACTGCTAAGCGTTGGTATGGAACCGTAATTACATAAGACTTTGTATAAACAACTGCGCCCCTAGCATCAAATATTTTTAAAGTATGCTCATTGTTATTTGTGCTGTGGTATACAACTTCAAATTGTCCTCTATTCGGATTTGGAAGTATGAATAATTTTGTAGAAGCAGAATCAGCAATGTTTACTAAAGTAGAAGTTTTAAAACAACCACCTGTATTGGTAGCCATTGCCGAGTAAGTTCCTAGTTTATCCCATGCTACATTTATAGATGAAGTATTTGCACCAGCAATTATTGCCCCATCTTTTCTCCAAACATACGTGTAAGCCCCGGCAGGTGTTGCATTGGCTGTAAGTGTGGTAGTAAGGCCAGGCTGCAAGTTAGCAAACGGCAATGCAACAATATTTACAATAGGCTGCGGATTTACTGTTACAGGAATAACTATAGATGCATCTGAAACACATCCATTAGTATTGGTAATAGTTACCCCATAATTTCCAGTAGTAGCAACTACAATAGATTGTGTAGTTGCTCCATTACTCCATATCCAACTACTAGCATTTGGTGCAGTAAGTGTTACGGTATTTGGTTGACAAAAAGTAGTTACGCCTCCTGCAGTTGCTATTGCTACTGGCTTTGGATTCACGATAACATTTATCGCCGCAGTTGTATTTGTACAAGTAGCGGTGGTTACTGTACATGTATAATTACCAGATGTATTTGCTGTTATAGATTGTGTAGTGGCTCCATTACTCCAACTATAGGAAGTACCTGCACTTGCGGTTAATACTACACTTCCTCCTTGGCAAAAGGTTGTTCCCGAAGAGGCAGAAGCCGTAGCAGCAGGAATACTACTGATGGTTAATGAAACTGGTGTTCTTGTTGCACTTTCGCACAGTGTTGTATTGTTTGTTGCAGATGCAAAGTAGGTAATATTACCTACTGCATTTAAGGTTGGATTAGTAACAACTGAACCACCTGTAGCTGAAGTGTACCATCTTAATGTATTACCAGCAGGTACAGATGCTGTTGCAGTTAATGTAGGGATTGTACCGCCGGCACAAACATTTTGAGATTGATCGCCACCACTTATAGCATTCGTTGCAGATGCACCAATTGTTACTGCAAGATTTACTGGGGTTGTATTACAAGTTCCATTGGTTGCAAATACGCTTACATTCCCACTAGAACTTCCAGCACCATAGTTTACAAAAATGTTGGTAGTTCCTTGTCCAGAGGAAACAGTTGCACCTGGTGGTACAGACCAAGTATATGAAGTAGCACCTGTTGCGGCTGCAATTGTGTAGGAGATTCCACTTTGAACACCACAAATAGAATTTTGCCCACTAATTGGTGTCAATGATGCAATACCACCACCTCCATTGGATACAGTTACATTTATGGCAATAGCTCTTTCTGAAATTGCATTATTCCCACTGTTTTTTGCAACAATAGTAAACCATCTACTTGAGCCAGATGTTAATCCACTTGCTGTAAATGTAGTCCCAGTAACGTTTGCAGCTAATACATCAAAGTTTCCTGTTGTGGTATTTAAAATTAGTATATCGTAATTTGTGGCGGTAGCAGAAGCAGTCCAATTAAATATTACTTGCCCCGCAGTACAACTTACACCACTACCAGAAAAACCAGTTACTGTTCCCAAAATATTAAATCCAGCATCGCTATTATCGGTAAGTGTTCCACTTGTAATGCGAATTCTTGCTGTAGATGTGTTTGCAGCAGGTACTGACCATGTAAGTCTAGTTGCTGTTGATGCCACGGTACCAATAGTTGTCCACCCTGTGCTACCATCTAATGAATATTCTACTAATTGATTTGCTGTAACGCCTGAATTATCCCAAGTTATCGTTTCAGTTGAGCCTGGTGTTAATTTTTCATTTCCATTTGGATAAATAACTTCAATGTATGGAACTTCCACATCCCAAGTAATAGCATAAGGCTGGTTTGCACCTACTGGAACAGCTGTACCCAACACACGAAGAGTGTATGTGCCAGATGCAGGGTTATCAATAGTAACTTGTTCAATATTGCTAACGGTATTCACAGCTTTTGTAGCTGGGTTGGCAGGGATTGAGCCATTTAAAATCCAAGGTAAAGTTGTGGTAGCTCCATTGATAACTTGCAGGTCTAAATCATTTACCAAGGCAAATGCTGAGTTAGATGCAGCAGCA
>JANMFB010000041.1:0-1782 GCA_031377605.1 Ferruginibacter sp. | reverse complement strand
CAAAAGTGAAAGGCAAAAAAATATTGAAATACAACGAAGAAGATGATTTAACAGAGTATTTACAATTATATACCGACCTTGCCAAATAATATTTCAATCCTAATTTTTTAAAATTTATTGTATTGCAACAAAGAATTTTACCTGCGGCTGCCTTGGCCATATCTTTATTGGTTTTTGGTTACAGCTGTAACAAATTAGATACTACCAAGCTAGGTAGTGATTTGGTAACAGTAGATAATGTGAATACATTTTTAGCGCCTTACGATGTAAAAACTACCCAAGGAGTTTTTCTTGATGCATCTTTGAATCCTACAGATAGTACTGTTGTATTTAAAAACAGCAACCATGTATTGGGTAATGTAAACGATCCACAATTTGGAACAACCGAGGCTGCCATTTATGTACAATTCAAGCCTACTTTTTATCCTTTTTATTTTGGTGGTGCTGGAGACACAGTCAAAGGCCTTTCGCCTGCATCGGTTGTAGGATTGGATTCTATTGTGCTTTGTCTTTCTTACAAAGGAGTATGGGGTGATAGTTCTGCAACTTCTGCACCACAAACTTTTGAAGTAAGAACTATTTCAAGCATTGCTACAAATGCCACATTCAAAGATAGACCTGATACGCTTTGGGGATTAAGATACCGACCGCCTGGGATTGGATCATTTTTAGGTTCGGCAATTTACACGCCACAAAAAACTAGAGAATATGCAAGATTTGGAAGACCTTCAGGAAGAGATTCTATAAATAACCAAATTAGAATAAAACTTGATACCACAATACTTGGTAATTTGTTTAGACAAGATACTTCCGCTTTGGCAACATCAACCAGCGATGCTTTCAAAAGTGATTCTTTGTTTAGAGAAAGATTCCGTGGTTTTGAAATTAAGTCTACATCATCTAGTGGAAATACACTTTACTATGTAAACCTTGCAGAAGCTAACTCTAGATTGGAATTCCATTTTAGAAAAAGGAAAAGTAACGTTTTAGATACGGTGATGCAAGCATTTCAGGTATACCCTTCTAGTAATACTGTTTTTGGTGTAAAGGCATCATCTAGTACAAATTATGTAAAAAGAACATTAGCTCCTCAAGTAACAAACCCTGCTGCCAAGGACTTGTATATTCAATCTGCACCAGGTACTTTTGTACATGTTGAAATACCTGGCTTAGATGCATTGAGAAATCAAAAAGACAAAATAATACATAGGGCCTATTTAATTGTAGAGCAAAATGACAATATTGTTTATCCTCAAACATATACAGCTCCTGCTTTTATGTACCTGGATATAAAAGATAGTATAAATGCTATTCCACCAAATCCACAAAAATACAAGCCAATGTATTTTGATTTATCTCAACGTTATTTTTACTCTCCTGATGCTGATGGTATAACACAATCTTATCATCCATACCCACAAGGAAATGTAGACCTAAGTACTTTTGGGGGAGTTGCACTACAGCGATCAGATGCTACGGGTAATTTTATTCGGTATGAATTTAACATAACCCGTTATGTACAACACATTGTTAGCAATAATTTTAAGAATTACGAATTGAGAATTTTTGCTCCATTTAATTACTACTATCCTCAGTTTGAAACAAAATATGTAATTCCTTTTTATAATCAATTAGCAGCAGGTAGAGTTAGAGTAGGTGCAGGTGCTTTTGCTACCCCAAGCAACAACTTGCCTAGGAAAATGCGTATGGAAATTATATATTCCAAAGTAAAATAAACGACTAATTTAAATTTATAAAAAGAGGCTGTCCCAAAAGGGCAGC
>JANMFB010000037.1:0-5915 GCA_031377605.1 Ferruginibacter sp. | reverse complement strand
CCGAAGAATATTTTATGTAATTTTTATATAGCATTGGTTATTTCCGAGTAGTATATATTCATTCTTCTTCTTAATCTTTAGTAAGACTACTGGGGCTGGAATTATACACGAAAGTGAGCAAACAACCCATATAAGCATTATAGATGCAGAAGGAAATGCAGTTTCGGTAACTACTACTTTAAATGATAATTATGGAAGTAAAACAGTAATTACAGAGGCTGGTTTTATAATGAACAATGAAATGGATGATTTTAGTGTAAAAACAGGCTCCCCAAATATGTACGGTGCAATTGGCAATGATAAAAATGCCATTACACCCGGAAAAACAATGCTCAGTAGCATGACACCAACCATTGTATTAAAAGATGGAAAGCCAATTATTATTGTAGGAACACCCGGTGGTACTACAATTCCTACGAGTGTGTTTCAAAGTATTGTAAATTTAATTGATTATGAAATGTCGCCAGAGGATGCCGTTAATAAACCAAAATTTCATCACCAGTGGTTAGCAGATGTAATTTATGTAGAGAAAGATTTTTTAAATGAAACAAAACAAAAATTAACAGCGATGGGGTATAAAATTGTAGAGAGAGGCAGTATCGGTAAAACAGAGTTGATAAAAATAGAAGAAATGAAAATGGTTGTAAGTAAATCTAATGCTAACTACAAAACAATTCACGGCTTTAAGACTATGAAAAAAATTATCGCTATTGCAGATAAGCGTGGCGATGATGATGCAAGGGGATTATAAAGTAATCAAATTTTTCGCTTACCGAGTTCCTTAGCGTCATTGAGTGAAAAAAAAATCATTTTACCATCCGCTTCATTTCTTTAAAACTAAAATCCAACACATCATAGGATTCTTTGCTTACCCAGCTGTAATGCCACCACTCCGTTTCTAAAATCTTAAAACCATATTGCAGCATTATATTTTTTAACAAGGTTCTGTTTTTAATAATGTCAGCATTCAAATTTGGCGTAAAAGTATGATGAGCAGAATCTGTAAAATTATCAAAAGCTGTTCCCATATCCAATGGTAAACCAGTCGCCAAATCTATGATGGTAAGATCTACAGAAATACCTTTGTTATGACCACTACCCTGCGCAGGATTTGCTACATACCGTTCATCGTGTATAAGCTCCCACATTTTTTTTGTAATACTATATGGCCTATAAGCATCAAATATTTTTAATCCTAACCCCTTTGCATTTAACTCCTCTTGTACTTGCAAAAGCGCATTTGCAGGTTGTTTACGCATATACGTTGTATGTGCTTTTTTGTACAACCTATATTGCATGAAATTTGATTTAGTACCGTAACGCAAATCCAAAACAATATTTGGAATTAGTGTTTCCAAATCTACCATTTCATTTTGCCCATTACCAATTAATGAAATATTATAATCATTTTGTGTAGCTATAATTTTTAAGGGCTGTGCAAAAGATACTTGTTGTAAGCAACAAAAAAATATCCAACACAGAATATAATTTTTCAGAGCGTTTTTTTTAAGTAAAAAATAAACGAAACAGCACCTAAAATTAAGGATACTTTAATAAATCTCCAATAAGATCATGAAAATATATCATACCGCTTTATTTCATATGTAGTAACCCGAGGCGCTCTACGTTAAAATATTAGATAGTTTTATACCGATTATAATTCATGTTGGACTATATAAAATTATGATCGGTATTATACTACTTAGCTCTATGCATGGTCCAATAAACTTTCGGTATAAAGTAGCTGTAGTATTAATAAAGATTAAGAAGAAGAATGAATATATACTACTCGGAAATAACCAATGCTATATAAAAATTACATAAAATATTCTTCGGCTTAAGCCTAGGGTTATGAAAAAGTTCTTGTTAGGCTTTAGCAAAAATTAAAAGCAACATCTAAAATTTAAAAATTAGTACTAAATTATTATACTTTTATAAAGTAACCTCATGTAGTGTTACGAGCTTTTTTCTAATAAATATACACATACTTAGAAATGATTGTTTATACTTGCAAATAAAAGTAAAAAATGGTTGATACGGATATAGAAATTGTTTTTATAAACAGCAATGATTTATTGTTGTCATTGGCAGAAAATCTTCAAACTAAAAATGAATTTGCATTTGATACAGAGTTTGATAGATTTTGGAGAGAGTATGGTTTTAAATTGTTGCTTATACAAATTTATGATGGAGATAAATGTTATCTTATAGATCCCTTAGCTATACAAAACTTACAACCGCTTTGGAGTATTTTTGAGGATAACAATATTTGCAAAATTGCCTATGCTTGTTCGGAAGATATACAGCTATTAAAAATACACGGATGCCATACCAAAAACTTATTTGATGTACAAGTAGCCGCCAAACTTTGCAACCATTCTGGTAATTCATTTGGAGATTTAGTTTTAGATCTATGCCATACAACAATTGACAAATCTTTGCAAAGAAGCAATTGGCGCACAAGACCTTTGCCAATTGCTCAACAAATTTATGCAAGCAATGATGTTATTTGGTTGCCACAGTTAAAAGCACATTTTCATGAACTAGCTAAAGAACGTGGTGTGCATGAAATGCTCACCATAGAAAATGAAGATTGTGAAAAAGTAGTGGTAACAGCATACGAAGTAAAATTATCTTCCAAGCAACAAGCACATTACTCAAGCTATCATAAAGCTAGTTTACTAAAACTTTTGTTGCTAAGAAATGAGATAGCGGAATCTTATAACCTTCCGCCATTTATGATTTGTACAGATGCTACATTAGAAGAAATAATAGAAAACCCTCTCAAATTTTTAGAAGAACCTTTTCAAAAAGGATTTGCAGCCAAATTTAGAAACAACGAAAACAACAAAGCACAATTTTTAGCCATTGTAAAAAGTATAGATCCTGCAGTACCTACCATTGCTGCAAGAAAAGAAAAAATTTATGCAACCGAAAGAAAAATAACCAACTACCCAGATAAAGAAGTATTAGAAACAAAATGCAAAAAAATACATGCAGTAGTAACAGAAAAATATGGCATTGTAGGAGGAGAATTTATTTTACGAGGATTAAAAAAATCATTATCAGCCAAACCCTATAAAGAAATAACGTTGAAAAGTTACCAGTTTGATATTATCGATAAAACCTGTGCTGCATTGGGAATTGAATTATAAAACCGAAAGTCAATTGGACTTTATATCGATATAAATGAAATAATTTCTTAAAAAATTTATTTTGCTTGAAATAAAAAACACCATACCAAAGCCAAGTAATATTTTTTCTTTACACTTAAACTAGCATTATGGGACAAATTTTTGGAACATTTATTTTATCTACATCTGATGAACAATATAAAGGAGAATTCTTTAACAATAAAATGAAAAGCTTTTCTAATGCAGATGTAGCCATTATTGAAACATCGGCTCATGATGGGTTTGTAGGTAGCTTTGATATTACATGGGAAGAAAGCACCGGACCCGTTACGGCAGTTTTAGAAATAGACATGGAAAATAATGATGTTTATATACTAAACTGGAAAGATGTAAAGCAAAACGGCGACTTACAAAATACCACTTTTACCGGGCGTGCTGTGAAGCGAAATGGCATTTTGGTAAGTATTTATTCTATGATCACTTCTGGCCTGTAAAGAAAAATATTGCTCTATATAAAAAGCCGTCTCGTTGTAGATAACGAGACGGCTTTCATTTAAATATAAATGACACTAATTAGTATTTCACAAAACGAGTTGTTTTTGTTTCTCCATCTGCGTTTACTACAGTAACAGCATAAGTACCTGCTCCTAACTTTGCAAAGTTCATATTTATAGGATTGCTACCTGCTATTACAGTGTTTATTTGCTTAGCTAACACTTTACCTGCTATATCGCTTATAACAATATCTACTTTACCAGCCTTTGCACTAGATAGCGTAAGTACTGCAGATTCTCTTACAGGGTTTGGAGCTATGCTAATTAATTCAAAACCTTTGTCTTTGTTTAGTATAGCAATAATGTTGCTATACCTAAAGGCACCTGTAGGATCTGTAATTTTTAAACGATAGTAATTGATACCTGCAAGCGGCATTGCATCTATGTAGTTAAAGCCTTGTTGGCAACGAGCCGCTGTAGCGCTTTCAATTTTTATTGCGTTAAACCTTCTTCCATCTACACCACGCTCTAGTTCCATAATTACACTTGGTGCCGATGTACAATTTACTTTCCAATCAAGGAAGTTACCAAAACTTTGTTTGCTTCCTTTTAGGTATTCGATGGATATAGGGAGTATTAAAACCCCTCCGCTAATGGCAAATCTACTAAAAGTTGTAAGCCCAGTACGCCCTGCAACGGCAGAAGTATTAGAACCTGTTGTAGTTATATGTGTACCAATTGGCCCACCCCCTCCATCATCTTCCCAAGCGGATCCTGTAGCACCTGTAGGTCTCTTCAACAATACTGTGTTTGTATAATCATATATTGAATTAGCTCTTTTATCACTCATTGATGCTGTATAAGTACCACCCACTAATGAGCCATTATTATCAATTGTCCATGTAGCATTTTTTACAAGCGTAATAATATTAGGAGTCACACCTGCTTGAAGAAGCGCAGGAGTGACAGGTGATGTACCAACACCATCATTCCAATTAGCGGTTAAATAACCTGCTGTTGTGGGAGCAGTTGTAAATAGTATTTGTGCAGGCCGAGAAGTATCGCTTCCTACAGGCATTAAACCTGTTTGTCCTGTATTTGTTGCATTTAAGAAATATCTATTAAATGGACCTACAATATAACCTCCATCGTAACTGCCGGCAGTAATAAAACTAAAATCTGCAAAACCAAGTAAAGCTCCAGAAGTAGGTACAAGTACAGCTGCATTATTAGGCAAAGAAATGCCATGCCCTAATGCTAAAATATTTGTGCTAGTTGTAAATACTTTTCCTTTACGTAGCGATAAATTACTAGTAACGGTTAAGGGCACATTTAAGGTTAAACCAGGAGAAGCTTGAGAATGGAAAATCATGATGCTTCCAGTAATATTACCACTCAATGCTGTAGGATCAGGATCTACAAGTGATTTTTTGAAATATCCTGTACCTGAAATACTTTGATTGGTATTTAAAGGACTATAGATATTTCCAAAAACTGGATCAAATTGTGCATCTGCAAACACAAGCCCTGTATTGGAAGATGAGGTTGTTGCATTGGTAATAATACCGTTGTTAGTAAGATTTCCGGTAATGCTTAGCATACTAGCCGCAGCATTTAAAAAAACTTCTGCACCAGCGTTGATCGTAAAATTTCTAAATTTTGTTATGTATCCAGTAGATGCTTGTCGAGTTATTAACCCTCTTTGCACACTATATCTACCCCCTGCAAATACACCAGTCCCAATTTCTAATGTCCCAACATTAAAACTACACTCAGGATAAAAGCCGTTTAAATTTGCTGCATTTTGGTCATCACCACCACCAAAAGTAACAGTACAACCTGTACCAAAAGAAGCATCATTTAAAGGTGTATCATATAACAATACAGACTGCCCGTTTCCTGCAGTAGGATTATACATTGGATCTAAAAGATTAATAGCGCCTCCGGTAACATTTAATGAACTGGTATTAATGTAAAAACCCCCATTTGTGTTAGCAAAGCTTCCGCCAGCAGTTCCATCATTAGGATCTATATTGAAAGTGCCACTATTCATATTAAATGTAGCAGTTGAATTTAGTGAAACTCCACCATTTACATTTAGCGTACCACCAGTAATAGCCAACGTACCATTTACATTTAGTAATTTATTAGAACCTCCACTACCACCACCTGTAGATGAACAACCTAAAGTTAAATCACCTCCTGAAACGGTTAGCGTTTTACCTGCTGCAATTGTTACGTTTGCAGCAATAGCGTTTGGCGTGGTAACAGTTACATTGTTATTAAT
>JANMFB010000003.1:0-4000 GCA_031377605.1 Ferruginibacter sp. | reverse complement strand
AACCAAAATCGCCTAAGACACTTCTTTGAAATCCGATTAAAATAATTCTATCTCTATCTTGTGGTGCACCAAATTCAATTGCGTTAATAAGTTTTTCAGTAATGTAGTAACCAGCATTAATCAGCTTGACTTTCATTGCTTCAAAAAACTCTCTATGTTTCGTAGTCCTGTATAAACCTTTGACATTTTCAAATAAAAAGAAATCAGGCTTGTTGCGACAGATTAATTCAATGTAAGTTCCAGACAGTTTTCCGTTTTCGCCGTTTTGACCTTTGTTTTTTCCAGCAACAGAAAAATCCGGACACGGTGGCCCTCCGATGAAGCCAATTATATCGTTTTTCTGTCTTGCTTCTTTTAAATTTTCAGCTAACCACAACGAATTTAAGTTAGTTAGATTTTCTGTTATATCTGCAACTTGATAACCAAAACGAGGCGTTTCAATTTTAAGTTTTTTTCTTGACCCAACATAAATGTCAGCAAACGCTTTGTGGTATTCGTTTACAAACAAAGTTTCGAATTGACCGGTGGTTTCAAAACCTAAGTCTAAAAAACCAGCACCAGCAAAAAATGAGAATATTCCTATTTTATTTTCCATTACGGTTCAAATTTAACTTGTTTTGCCAAATTAGCTATTATTTTTAGTATTTCCACTCATTTTTTTGTAACAGTTTCACAGCTTGACACATATTTTTGGACTGCTCGAAGAAGGGCAGCCGGTAACAAAAGTATTGCTGCAATTGGGGCTTGACGGAAGTACAATCAGCAGCAGTGCATATCCAAGCTTTATATCCGGCGGACGGGATTCTACCGGTCATTAGTTCTTAGTTTCGGCTTTTAGTTATTAATTTAGCTTCAGTTCCGGGCGGACAGTTGGTCAATTCCCCAACTGCAGCAATACTCAATCGTTGGTGGCAATATTATTCGACATCACGTTTCATATAATAATACGACGACAAAACCTGGTAAGACAAGATGAAATTTAGCAAATACAAAGTTGACAAAATGTTTCGTCTTGGTTATAAACTTGCTTTTGAGACAAAGACCAAAAAGAAAAATTGGGACGACATATTTTCGTTGTGGTATTGCTCTGCAACTTGCGGACATAAAAGAGCACAATTTCATTTAGCCATTTGTTATGATCACGGCTACGGGACGGACAAGGATATTGAATTAGCATACAAATGGTTTTTAAAAGCCGCCAAGCAAGGACACATGGAAAGTCAGTTCAACATTGGTTTCTTTTATGCAAATGGTGAATATGTAAAACAAGACTATAAAAAAGCATTTTATTGGTATTCTTTAGCAGCCCCACAGGGCGACACAGAAGCTCAAAGAGATTTAGGTTACTTATATTCCAATGGACTTGGTGTAAAAAAGAATAGCAAAGTTGCAGTCGAATGGTACAAAAGAGCTGCTTCTAAAAACGATGAGAAAGCATTTTATAATTTGGGGCTTTGTTATAAAAAAGGGGACGGCATCACTCAATCAACACGTTGGGCAAGACATTATTTTTTAAAAGCTGTTGAGTACGGACACAAAGAAGCTAAAAGGCAATTAAAATCATTAGCTTGACGTAGAAATACTGCCACCAACAAAAGGTTTTGTGCAATTGGGGCTCGACGTTGAAGCAATCATCAGCAGTGCATATCCAAGCTTTAGTTTCAGCGGACGTAATTCTGCCGGGCAGTAGTTCTTAACTTCGGCTTTTAGTTATAAATTTAGCTTCAGTTCCGGGCAGACAGTTGGTCAATTCCCCAACTGCACAAAGCCTCGAACGTTATCGGAAATTTTATGAGACCATTCATTACAACGATATTAATTTTATTTTCTCCATTTTGTTTCGGACAAGTAACTACTAAAGTTGAGACCGTTATTGTCGACAGTGGAAAATATGAATTTAAAATACAGGCGAAAAAAGACACACCGAATTATTCGGTAGCTCTTAGAATTTTGACAAATCAAGTTAAGTTAAAACCAAACGATGCTGAACTACGATATTTTTTAGGCTATACAATTGACAGACTAAATGCTGATGATGGAAAAGGAATGTCATTACTAAAAAAGGAAATGACACTAGAAGCAAGCGAACAATTTGAAGAAGTAAATAAACTTGAGCCAATTTATAAAGGAGAGCAAGTTTTGTTAGATCCATATGCAAAAATCACATCAATTTGGGGAAGCCTTGCAGAATCCTATTTGATTAAAAATTTAAAAGATTCCGCTATTTGGGCTTTTAAAGAAGGAAAACTTCGTGGTGGTTTTATGGAGCCAGTACTTTCTTTCAATCGACAATTACTAAATGACTGCTCTCAAAATTCAATATTAGTAACGTTTGGAGATATTGTAACAATTCCACTTTGGTACTTGCAGACAATTGAAAAATATAGATTGGACGTTACAGTTGTGGACGCTAACCTAATAAATTCGATTTGGTATCCAAAATATTTGAAGACTGAAAAAAAATTGAAAATTGGTTATGATAACGCAGCTATTGACACAATCGAATATCTTAAATGGAAACCAACAGAAATAGTCATAACTAATCCCAAGAATAAAACAGAAAAGTTAACTTGGACACTTAACCCGTCTTACTTAGACAACTATATTTTAAAAGGAGACAGAATACTTTTAGACATTTTTAAACAAAATTATTTTAGCCGAGACATCTATTTTAATTCAAATTCAGACACTTCATACAATCTGTACTTACGGAAATATTTTATAGATGAAGGTATTTTAGATAAAGTAAGTCTAAGACAGACTAACAAGAAAATTGCCAATATAAAAAAGTACAGCATAGACAATTTAAAAAGTCTTGACATTTTAAAGTCTTCAACTTCTATAAATCTCTTAGGCGGCTACAGGTGGACATATTTTACTGAAATCACAAACCAAATTAATAAACAAAATTTTAAGTTGGCGAAAGAACTGCTTATAGAAATGAAACAAAAATTTAGTAAGGACAAATTACCATTTGCAACGAAACAAGAAGAAGAATATTCGCAACAAATGACTGACATTATAGACCAAAACTTCCGCTAACAAAGCGTTTGGCAATATGGTGGCTTCGGTAAGCAACAGTGAGCATTGGGTTCGCTATTGGGCTTTTGCTTCGGCTTGACAAACATCGCTGAACATTAGTAAGTTATATTTATCTTTGGTACATAGCCAAGCAGCGGTTCCGGGCGGAAGGAGTTCATTTTCCACCACATCGCCAAGCGCTACCGTTGCCTGCAATTAAATTTTGACACACTGTGAAATTCAAAGCTAAACCATATAATTTTCTATTAATAACAGGACTAATCTTTTTTATTTCGTCGTTTTTTTTTAAAGGAGAGAATAATATTATTCACATACATCTTCATGACACATATTTTATAATTGCACATACTCACATTTTTTGGACACTAGGACTTATTTCAATTATCTTTTGGCAACTTTATTTAATTACAAATAGGTTAATGTATTCCAAAAAACTAATTTGGATACATACAATCATCACAGTATTGACACTTGCACTAATTGGAATAGCATTATGTTTTATCGAATACAAAAAAGGGACACCAAGACGTTATTATGAATTTAGTAATTTAAATTCTCCCTTTTATGAAACTACTGAAAAGGTATTTGGGGTTATATTATTTATACTGCTTTGTGGACAAATATTATATGTCGCAAATTTTATTTTAGGACTTATAAAGTCTCTTAGGAAAATAAATTAAATATTTACTTTACGGTGGAAAATAAATAATAAACACGAATTAATAATTTAACAGTTTGCTTTAAGTAAATATTTTTTTAGAATTATAAAATATATCCCAAAAGAAAAATTCAAATTGACAAGAATTTTTAGACAGACCACTTTAACCCTTAACTGCAGGCAACAATGGTGGCTGATGCACAACTACCATTTCAAAAAATAATCCAACGCATTTAGAAGCCTTTAAAGCGTTGCCATTTTTTATTACATGCTCAATTTTATTTTTATTAAAGTGGCGCT
>JANMFB010000408.1:0-1675 GCA_031377605.1 Ferruginibacter sp. | reverse complement strand
TTGTGGGTGTAGTGTTGTTTGTTCTTTTTTAAGAAAGGGAATATAATTATGTAAAAAATTAGTGCTGCAAAAAATATTGAGACAAAGGTGATGATTATTTTAGGCAGCAATTCATTCGCCTCAAAAACTGGTATTGATTGTAAAATTAGATTATACACATTTAACGAAATTATTAATGCAGCTATAGCCCAACTTGCAATTTGTACAATTGGTTTTATAACAAATTTACCCATGGTATTTTTATTACTCACAAAATATATAAGTGGAATAATAGCAAAAGCCAACTGCATACTCAATATTACTTGGCTAAAAATTAGTAAATCTTCCACCTTGCTTTCTCCATAAATTAATATTACTATTACAGCAGGAACTATGGCTATCATTCTGGTAACGAGCCTTCGAACCCAAGGGTTTAAGCGTAAGTTTAAATAGCCTTCCATTATAATTTGTCCTGCAAGTGTACCTGTTACCGTACTACTTTGCCCCGCAGCTATTAATGCTACAGCAAATAAAATTGGTGCTAGTTGCCCTAAAAAAGAGGGAAGCAGTTGATGTGCTTCTCTTACACCTGCAATATCGGTATTACCTGATTCGTAAAAAACTTTTGCTGCTACTATTAGTATGGCAGCATTTACAAAAAATGCTAAGTTGAGAGCAATCGTTGTATCTATTCTATTAAATTTAATGGCTTGCTTTATGCCTGCATCGGTTTTATCTATTTTTCTCGATTGCACCAATGCACTGTGCAAATAAAGATTGTGAGGCATCACAGTAGCACCTATAATTCCGATGGCAATATATAATGCATATTTATCTTTTATAGTTGGTATAAATCCCTTTGCAATGCCTAACGCATCGGGTTTTGCTAAAACTATTTGTATTAAAAAAGCTATAAATATTATTGCTACTAAAGCAATAATAAACGCCTCCATTTTTCGCATACCAAGTTTCTGCAAATAAAGTAATAAAAAAGTATCGAGTACCGTTATACTAACACCCCATGCAAGTGGCAAACCCGTGAGCAACTGTATACCAATAGCCATCCCCAAAACTTCAGCAAGATCGCATGCTGCAATGGCAATTTCTGCAAGAATATATAAACAAAAATTTACAAAAGGGGGATAGGTTTCTCTATTCGCTTGTGCAAGATCTAACCCTCGCACAATTCCTAGCCTAGCAGAAAGACCTTGAAGCAACAATGCCATTAGATTGCTCATCACCAATACCCAAATGAGTGAATACCCATATTTACTTCCTCCAGCAAGGTCGGTAGCCCAGTTACCAGGATCCATATACCCTACACTAATTAAATATGCTGGGCCAAGAAATGAAAAGAATTTACGCCATTTTTTTTGTGGCTGTGTAGTATCTATGCTGTTGTGTACCTCGCTTAAAGATTTATCCGATATAGTTGCCATTCAGAATTTTAATTTCTTATTATTTGTTTTATAAAAGTTATTTGTTAGGCAAACCTAACAAATATTTATTAACTTCTCCACAATTTGGGGCTGGTTTATTTTTATTTAAACAAATTGTAACTATTCCTTTTTATATTGCAGTTCAAAAAATAGCGAAGGATGAATTTTAAACAATTTCAGGTTCCGTACCATTCAGGCGGAGAATTTTCTAAAAGAGTAGCTTATTTCTCTATGGAATTTGCTGTACATCAACCACT
>JANMFB010000256.1:0-2467 GCA_031377605.1 Ferruginibacter sp. | reverse complement strand
GTAATATTTTCCCGTCTTTTTCAACACGACGTAATCTCTTTAATTCAACAATTTCATTGGCAGTTAAATCTATTGAGTAAGCCATAAAAATATTTTTGGTTACTCAAAGATAGTAAATCGGAATTATTTAAGCAAAATAGTATAGTTTGAATTTTTTTAAGTGGTCTATTCGAAAAATCTTACTAAAATAAAAGAGGCTTTCAAAACAATGAAAGCCTCTTTTATAAATTTTTAAAAAAGTAACCTAAGCAGTTTCTACCAACCTAAATCCGTTGCCATGAATATTTACAATTTCTAATTTGCTATCTTCTTTTAAATACTTGCGCAATTTTGCGATGTACACATCCATACTTCTGCCATTAAAATAAGTATCACTTCCCCATATTTTTTTCAATGCCGCTTCTCTCGATAGTAAGTCATTCTTATACTCACTTAGCATTTTAAGCAATTCGTTTTCTTTTGGAGAAAGCGTTTGTGTTTTACCGTCAATAGTAAGCTCTCTTAGTTTAGGGTTAAAATGATATTGCCCTAAATCAAATTGTGCATTAGCCTCTTCTTTATGGCTTTCTTCGTTGCGTTTTAATATAGCTTTTATTTTATGCAACAATACTTCACTATCAAATGGTTTGGTAATATAATCATCTGCGCCAAGCTTGTAACCTTGTATAATATCATCTTTCATGGTTTTTGCACTCAAGAAAAACAATGGTACATCTGGGTTTATATCCCTTATTTCTTCTGCAGTTGTAAATCCATCCATATTTGGCATCATTACGTCTAGCAAGCATATATCAAATTTTTCACGCTGAAACGCAGCAAGTCCAAGCCTTCCATCTCTTTCTAGGGTTACATCGTAATCATTTAATTCAAGATAATTTTTCAATACCATGCCAAGATTTGTATCATCTTCGCACAATAGCACTTTTGGTTTAGTTGTTTCCATGACTTTTAAATTTATATACAAATAAAACTAATTGTTTTACTATAAAGCTAATATAATGCCTAATTTTTTGTTAACCTATTTTGGTTTTACCTCAAAGTAACGGATAGGCATTCAAAATTTTCTTTTTATAATTTCGCCGCAAAGGCGGGAATCGGTAAAGAAAATCAATTTAAATTACTAAATTGTTTCTATTAGGTTGTTAAAACTATCTAATTCCTAAAATCTAATTAGCTTGTGCCTTAGCGTTTATTTTTTTACTAGGTAAGTAAACCTTATCGGTTAGTGTTTTCAGAAAAGCTATGATATCGTTTTGCTCTCGCTCTGTAAGTCCAAGTGGTTTATTAAAAGTACTATCTACATTTATTTGGTGTGGAAAAAAACCTTTTGGATCATTGTAATATCTTAACACTTCTTTCAAATTACTAAAAATTCCATTGTGCATGTACGGCGCCGTTACGGCTACATTGCGCAAGCCAGGCGTTTTAAATTTGCCAATGTCAGCTTCTTTTTTTGTGATTCGAAATCTCCCGCTATCGGTAAGAAAATTACCATTGAATAAGCCTATGTTTTTAAACTCATCACCTGTAAAATCATCCCCAAAATGACAATCAAAACATTTAGCCTTAGTTCCGATAAATAGCTCTCTACCGCTATCTTCTTGTTTGCTCAATTTTAATTTGTCATTTGCCCAATCATCGTATTTGCTATCTACTGTTTCCAACGTATTTTCGAACGCAGCAAAAGCAGCAGATAAATTTTTTGCTGTGGGCTTTTCTTTGAATACTTCAAAAAACAATTTTTTATAGGTAACATTATTGTTTAATCTCTCTACTGCTTCGCTTATCGGTAATCCCATCTCATCTTCGTTAGCTATAGGCATAAGTGCTTGCTCTTCTAATGAAGCTGCCCGCCCATCATAAAAGTAATATGGGCGCTGCTTCATATTTAAAACAGAGGGGGTATTTCTACTAGTTTCTTTGCCTTTTATGCCTATACTAAAAGCAAGTGTATCAGCAAATGCTAGCGCAGGATTGTGGCAACTTGCGCAGCTTACGGATGAATCTTTGGAAAGTATTTTTTCAGAAAAAAGTTTTTTACCAAGCGTTATTTTATTTGCAATTGAAACCTCCAAAGGGGCATCAATAAAACTATAAAAACCCACACTAAAGGCTATAATTAATAAAAATATAAGATACATTCTCATGCAGGAAATGTTGGTGTTCTGTTATTATTTTTGTTAATGTAAAATTACAATTGTTTTTTTATGATGGCAATACAATCTTTCATAACTTCCATTAAAATTAATACCAATGGCTAATAAAGAAGAATTCATACAAGCAATAAACGCAGGTTATACGTTTAAAGGAGAATCGGTTCAAATAGGTTCTGCTGTTTTAGATGGTGAAGTTATTTCCGAAGCTAAAGTTTTCCTACCACTAAAAACAATGAATAGGCATGGTCTTATTGCTGGAGCTACCGGTACTGGTAAGACCAAAACTTTACAAATGATTAGTGAATTTTTGA
>JANMFB010000255.1:0-10213 GCA_031377605.1 Ferruginibacter sp. | reverse complement strand
GTAATATTTTCCCGTCTTTTTCAACACGACGTAATCTCTTTAATTCAACAATTTCATTGGCAGTTAAATCTATTGAGTAAGCCATAAAAATATTTTTGGTTACTCAAAGATAGTAAATCGGAATTATTTAAGCAAAATAGTGTATAAAGAAAAAATTATACAGACATCGAAACCGTCTTAAAGTTCTATTTTAAGACGGCTTCTGTTATCTGGGGGTTTAAAAAAATATCCTACAATTATCCGAGTGCTATTTATTGGGAGCAATATCAATGATAACTGTTCTATTGTAAAAACGCTCTTCAGGGAATTTATTATCAAACGGTGCAGCATTAGTGTCTTCACCAAAACCATTTGATTCAAATAAAATTCCTTTTTTACCAGCTTTTGCTAGTGTACGTTTTAGAATTATTTGTGTTTGGTTTGCTCGTGCTTTAGATAATTTTAGATTATACGCATCTGTTCCAATAATATCCGTATGGCCATGAACAATAATCGTTGAATAATCAGGAACAAGCGGTGTTACTACATCATTTAAGAATTTTTCATAGGCCGCTACTGATTGTGATTTATTAAAATCAAACAAAATGCTAAATCTTAAACCTTCTTCTTTTGCTTTTGAATTGCGAATAAGATGAAGCGTGCTTTCTCTTTTAATGGTCATACCTGTAGTAGTTTTGCCCACCATTACCACATTATATTTACCTTCTAATTTATCGCCAAGGATTGTATTTCCAGAAATGCTCTTCTCTCCATTTGTGTAAGGGCCGAAGTTTTGAACTTTTCCATTTTCATCTTTAAGTTCCAATGTCCAAGATTGTAGTACTTCATGCTCACTAGCTTCCGTTTTAAATAATATGAATCTATCTACTGAATCTACCATTTGTATGGTTAGTTGCAATGGCTTAGTCAATGCGGCTGTACTACTTATGATATCAACCCTACGATCGCCCTCACGAAGCAATGTTAAATCTTTAGTTGCACCAGGTTTTTCAGACGGATAAATAGGTTGATTTCTTCCTTCAGTTGATATCCTAGATTCATTTATTTCAAATATATCTACCAAATATTTTTTTATTGATTCGGCATAAGACTTTCCTATTGCTGGTCCTTTACCTGCTGACGCACCTACTAGCTTTATGGTTGATGTTGGATTTGCACGCATGCGATTTCCAAGTACATTCAAAACATTATAATAAGCTGTTAATTGACGATGTGGCCTACCACCTAAGTCGTTTGGATCTGGTATTACAAATGCTGCATCGCTAAAGTTTGCTGCATCGCTCTTATTTAGCAATACATATCGGTTGGGAATCTCTGTTGAACCTTCATCAAAAAATACATAATCACGTAATGGAAATGTTTCTTTTATTTCTCGGTTTGCTGGTACTGTAATTGGAGCTAGGATAGAAAAATGCATACCATCTACAATGATTGCAGGAGGAACTACAACTGCAGGAGGTATTGCTGCTGAAAGTGGTTCAGGAACTGGAACTGCGGCTACGCGGCCTTTTCCAAATTTAAGCGCAATACCTGCACGGAAAGTATAAATAGACCAAGATTCTACTGTACGGGGCGCTTGACCAAAATTGGTCTGAAAAGATCCAAATGGTGAAATGGTCATTTGTGTAGCACTTGTTTTAGCTGAAACTGGTATATCAATACCTAACCCTGCTTGTGCCGAAAATACTGTTTTGCGAATGTCGCTAAAATCGCTGCGAACATCTGTTTGTTTATCTTGTTTGTAAAGAAACTCTTTGGCTACATTAAAACTTATTGTAGGACCAGCAAATACATAAAATGCATTTGAAAATGGTGCTATTCTTAAACTTGGTTCTACCGTTACATAACTTAAATTCGTACTTAAATCTGCAGGGCAATTACAAGGTGCAAGCACTCCATAAAATTTGCCGCCCCTGTTATCATACGCTACATTTAACATGCCACCAATAACTTTATTTGGCCTATACTCCATTAGTAGGGATGCGTAGGGCTTAACGCCTTCACCTTTGTGAAATGCAGTGGGAACAGACAAACTACTATTGAGCATTTGCGTTGTTCCAAGGTATCTGTTATAATTTATTCCACCAGATTCGCCAAACCACCATTTGGGTTGTACACGATTTATCTTTTGAGCATTCCCTGTTATTCCTACTAATAACAATACTAGGAAAAGGAAGGAAAATTTTTGTTTTGATATTTGAAATTGTAACATAAATTATTTTTTAAAATGTAAATGCTGTTGTTGTTTATTAAATCCTTTCAACAGGGAGGATTTGTATTATGCCCTATTGTACATTGATTGTTGTGTTTACCATAGTAACAGAGGCAACTAATGAAATTGCCCTGCCATTTAATACCGTTTGTGCTGCATTTCCTGCAGTAGAAAAAGTAATACCTGCAGTAGAAATGATGGTTCCTGACATTACACCACCACCTGCAGCATTTATAGTTGCTGCACTTCCAACATACCAAAAAACATTTTTAGGTAGCCCTCCATTTATCATTAAAACACTTTTAGCTCCTACGGGTCCTGCAATACCTACTGTTAACCCTGCAGCAGTTTGAAATATCCAAACTGCATTTGGATTACCTTGCGCATCGAGTGTAAGATTTCCGTTAGAAATTTTAAAGGTTCCGCTTGCAGATTTATAAATGCCTGGAGCCAAGGTTAATCCACCCAATTCACCTGCACCTGGATCTATTCCACCTGGTTTGTTTGCTGGTGAAATACTTATGTAAAGTGCATTAGCAGCCAATAATCCAGCATTTGCAATAGCAAGTGAAGCAGCAGATCCTGGAGGTGGTGGTGCCGTATGAACTCGTCCTGTAACAAGACCTACATTTAGGGGTGTTTCTGTATAAATATCACCCGTTGTTCCGTCATGAAAACCAGTTATGAGGGTAGATGCCGCAGTGGTACCTATACTTCCATTAATTACCGTATTTACTCCCTGGTTTGTTACCCCTGCATTACCTCCAAAAGCTCCAAAATCTCCAAGGCCACTTGTAGGTGGTACTGGAATAGAAGTTTCTGTAGTAAATGTCCATACGTAATTACTTACTATTGAATTTCCTAAAAGGTCTTTAGCTCCTGTTGTGATGGTACCAGTATAAACTGTATTAAAAGCTAAAGCATTTATAGGATTATAAGTCGCCGTAACGCCATTGTATGTAATGACTCCCGGGATAAGTGTAGCTCCTTGTTTGATTGTAAAAGTTGTGGCATTGATCGTTAGCGGATCCATTGGTTTATTAAATGTTGCTGTAATCGTTTTATTGATAGAAACATTTGTAGCACCATTAGCAGGGTCTGTTAAAAGAACTTGCGGAGAATTACCTGTAGTAAAACTCCACACATAATTCGCAGCCATTGCATTGCCTCCTAAGTCCTTTGCGCCTGTAGTTATTGTACAAGTATAAACAAGGTTTGTTGGTAGTGGACTTGCCGGAGTAAAAGTGGCTGTAATGCCGCTGTAATTAACAACGCCAACAATAACTGTTGCACCTTGTTTTACAAGAAAAGTTGTTGAATTAATAGTAAGAGGATCCATTAATTTATTAAACGTAGCAGAAATTATTTTAAAGGCAGATACATTTACATCCCCATTAGCTGGGTCTGTAGAAACTACTATCGGAAGAACACTCGTTTTAAAAGTCCACACATAATTACTTGCAAGCGAATTGCCATCTGCATCCATAGCGCCAGTAGTTATAGTGCCTGTATATAAAGTGTTGGGTAAAAGTGGGCTACTTGGAGTAAAAGTAGCTTTGCCTGCACTGTAAGTAATTGTACCAAGAATACTTGTTGCACCTTGATTGATTGTGAACGTTGTTGAATTAATCGTAGAGGCGTTCATTGCCTTGTTAAAAGTGGCTGTAATAATTTTGTTTACAGGTACATCCGTAGCTCCATTTATTGGATCTGTTGTAACTACCAAAGGAAGATCGCCTGTAGCAAAACTCCAAACATAATCACTTGCTAATGCATTCCCTGCTAAATCTTTTGCACCTATCGTAATCGTTCCCGTATACACTTTGTTGGTAGCAAGTGGACTTGTAGGTGTAAAGGTGCCTACATTACCGCTATACGTAACAGTTCCTGGAATAAGTGTAGAACCTTGTTTAATTGTAAACGTTGTAGTGTTGATGGTTAATGGATTCATTGCCGTACTAAATGTGGCAGTAATTATTTTGTTGAGTGGCACGTTGGAAGTACCATTGGCAGGATCAGTAGAAACTACTATTGGAATATTGCCAGTGTTAAAACTCCAAACATAATTTGCTGGAAGTGCATTACCTGCGGGATCTTTCATTCCTGTAGTTACTGTACCTGTATATACCGCATTTGCCAAAAGAGGATTAGCAGGTGTAAAAGTTGCTGTAACGCCGGAGTAAGTAACCTCACCTGCTACCCGAGTAGCTCCCTGAAATAAAGTAAAGGTTAATGCATTTACTGTTGACGGATTTAACGCCTCATTAAAAGTGACAGTGATTTTTTTAGTAGTCACCACATTGATTGCACCATTTGCAGGATCAGTTGAAACCACTGCTGGACAAACACCAACGAGCCCTACTTCCTCGTTCACTTTTTTACAACCTGTACTCCAAAAAAACAGTATCGATAATATGAGCAAGCTTGCACCAAATATTCGACTAAAGCTTTTTTGCACGAATGACAAGGGGATTTCTTTATTAATTAAACTAATTTTTGTATTCATAATTCATTTTTTAGTGGCTTTTATTTTAAAGTACAAAGGTGATTTCATTTAAAAATTAAACGCTTACACATTCAAATCAAATAGTTACAACTATCACATATTTCAGGTTATAACCATACTTGGCTTTTGAAATTCTTTGTAAATAACTTTTGAATACTATCTTAAAAAAAGTTGTATTCAACAGATATAGCACTAATTCTACGTGTATTAAAAACGAAATAATGAAAAAGTATACATAATTATAGTGTTTAGGGTACCCCTAAAAAAGACAATAAAGTCCCTGAGTTTCAAGCCCAGCTTGATTATGATCTAAAATATTTTTTTGAGCTTGTTAAACTTTTCTTATATTTAAAGTCTAATAAAATATAATCATCTATAAATTTTCTTATATGCCTTCTTCAGAAAGTTTAATTTCGGAACAAACTACAATAGGAAACAGAGTATTGAGTGGTCTTAATCCATATGCTGGACCATGGACAGAAAATCAAGTTATACACCTACTTAAACGTACCATGTTTGGTGCTAAAAAAGCAGATATTGATTATTTTAAAACACGAACAGTATCTCAATCTATTGATGAATTAATCAATCCTACTGCACCATTACCTGATCCTCCTGTAAAAGAATATGATACTACCGGGGCACTTACTCAACCAGATACCCTGATAGCACTTGGGCAAACATGGGTAAATGACCCTAACAATGATGGTACAATACAAGCTAGACGAAGAGCCTCCTTTAAAAAATGGTGGATGGGTTTGATGGTTAATCAAGATAGGAGCTTAAGAGAGAAGATGACCATGTTTTGGCACAATCATTTTGCTACGGAAACACAAGATGTAACTTATCCTAATTTTAATTACAAACATCATGCATTACTACGCAGCAGTGCGTTTGGAAATTTCAAAGCCCTTACCAGAGCCGTTACTTTGGATCCTCAAATGTTGGTTTATTTAAATGGGCAAATTAGTACAGGCACTGCGCCAGATGAAAATTATGGTAGAGAATTACAAGAATTATTTTGCTGCGGCAAAGGCCCAGGATCTCAATACACAGAAGGAGATGTGAAAGCTGCATCAAGAGTGCTTACAGGATGGAGAAACAATGCAACTAATTTTACTTCTTATTTTACTGTGAGCAGGCACGATACAACCAATAAAGTATTTTCTGCTTTTTACAACAATACTACAGTAACAGGAAGAAATGGAGCTACGGCAGGCGATTTAGAATTAGACGATATGCTCAATATGATTTTTGCTGCCAATGAAGTGGCAAAATATATTTGTAGAAGACTTTACAGATGGTTTGTATATTACGAAATAGATGCAGCTACAGAAGCCAACGTAATAGCTCCATTGGCTGATATTTTTCGCCTAAATAATTATGAAATAAAACCTGTACTCAGTGCATTGCTAAAAAGTGAGCATTTCTTTGATGTGGCAAATATGGGATGTCAAATAAAAAGTCCTATAGATCTTGTAGTGGGCATGTGTAGAGAGCTAAATGTTCAATTTCAACCAGCAAGTGATTATATAAGTAATTACGGTTTGTATAATTATTTGGTAAGTATTGCTACAAACATGCAACAAAATATTGGTGACCCTCCAGATGTGAGTGGTTGGAAAGCTTATTACCAAGAGCCTCAGTTTTATGAAATATGGATTAACAGCGATACTTTTCCTAAACGTGTTCAGTTTACAGATGGAATGTGTGTGAGTGGATACACTTTTAACGGAAAAAAAATAATTGTAGATGGAACTGCATTTGCACAAACCTTATCTAACCCGGGTGACCCTAATATTTTATTGGCTGATGTACTTAAATACTTGCATCGTATCGATCTTTCTGCAACATCTAGAGCACAAGTAAAAAAAGATATTTTACTTGGTGGGCAAACGAGTGATTACTATTGGACAGATGCTTGGAATCTTTTTATATCTATGCCAACAAACACATCCAACACCAACACCGTAAAAAACAGATTGAGGGATCTAATAAAGTATTGTATGGCACTTGCTGAGTATCAGCTAGCATAATACATTATTCTAGTAGTTAGAATGGAAATAAAAACATTTGCTTTAAAACAAAAAATGATTTTAAAATGAAACGTAGAGACTTTTTAAAAAACACCGTGCCGGTAGGTATAATGCTACCTTCCCTTATGAATGGTTTTGCTGTAAAAGCATTTGGTGCTACTTCACCTTTATTAGCCTCATTACTCATGCCATACACAGATACTGACCATGTGCTGGTGCTAGTTCAATTAACCGGAGGAAATGATGGCGTAAATACGGTTATTCCATTGGAGTTTTATAGCAATTATTATAACGCAAGAACAAATATTGCGATAGCACAAAATAAAGTATTACCGCTTACTGGCACATCAAAAGTGGGGCTAAACCCTGCTATGACGGGCCTACAATCATTGTTTAACGAGGGTAAGCTAAAAGTAATTAACAGCGTTGGTTACCCTACTCCAAGTTTTTCGCATTTTCGTGCTACAGATATTTGGATGAGTGCTTCTAACAGCAACCAAGTTTTAACCAGTGGCTGGGCTGGCAGATATTTGAATTACGAATATCCAAATTTCCCAAATGGATACCCAAATGCTAGCATGAAAGATCCGTTGAGCATTCAAATTGGCTCTGTAACATCGCTTACGTTACAAGGACCTGCAGTGAGTATGGGTATGAGCATAAGCAATCCAAATAGTTTTTACAATTTGGTAAATGGTGTACAAGATCCTGCGCCAAATTCAAAGGCTGGTAAAGAACTTTCTTTTGTGAGGACCATATCTCAGCAAACCCAACAATATGCAACCGTAGTAAAAGATGCGGCAAATAGTGTAACACAGCAAGCAACTTATCCTACAAACAATCCACTTGCCGACCAATTAAAAATAGTTTCAAGATTAATTAAAGGTGGATTAAAAACAAGAATTTATATGGTAAGCTATGGCAGTTTTGATACACATGCCTTGCAAACAAATACTACAGATACGTCCATAGGTACACATGCAAACCTTTTGAGAAATGTAAGTGATGCCATCAAAGCATTTCAAGATGATCTTAAATTTTTAGGTACGGAAGACAGGGTAATTGGTATGACTTTTTCGGAATTTGGAAGACGTGTAAAAAGTAATGCTAGTGGCGGTACAGACCATGGTGCAGCAGCGCCAATGTTTTTGTTTGGCAAAAACATTTTACCTGGCGTGTTAGGCGATACCCCAAACATTCCTTTAAATGCTACCGTAAATGATAACGTGCCCTTTCAATATGATTTTAGAAGTATTTATGCAACGCTATTAAATAATTGGCTTTGTGTAAAAGAATCAGATCTTCAGCAAGTAATGCTCAAAAACTTTCAGCAATTACCTTTGGTGAATGGCGCAAGTTGCAAACCAAATGTATTAAACTTTAGTGGAGATGTATTAATTTCTAATGCGCCAAACCCATTTGGAAACAGCACCCTTATTACATTTAAAACCAATGGTGGACATACGCTTATTCAAATTTTAGATGCTTCGGGAAGACTTATTGCAAATCTTGTAGATAGAGAATATCCAGTGGCAGGTACTTACTCTGTTCAGTTTAATACAGCTTCTTTATCATCCGGTGTGTATTATGCCAGGTTGCAAAATATGGCTGTACAGCAAGTGAGAACAATGGTGAAAGCAAGATAATTTTTTTTGGAAAAACCAAATGATATTTATTTCGTAAATTTATGCCTCACCAAAGAAAAAGGAGGTATACATGTCTACAGATAATTCATGGATGCCGGCGGCAGGTTTTTAGTCCAGCTGAGGTGCTCCAAAATAACAATCTGCGGCTACAATGATAGCCGAAGCCATTCCGATATATCGGAATGGCTTTTATATTTTTATGCTTGTAAGTAAACCTATTTTATATGAGACATTTGATAGATATTATACCATTGATTTGTATAAATAAACAAACAAATTATAGCGTCATCTTGGGCTTGTCTAAAGCGATTGACACAGAAAAGAAAATTAACATAAAAGCCGTCTTAGACAAGCTCAGACTGAAATTTTAAATAAAGAAAGTTCTCAAAATAATGTTATCGAATAATTGGTGTTACTTCTTTATCATAGCAACAAAAATTTTTCTTGCTTCATGCACTTCATCTCCCCTAAACGAATCTTTAGGTACAAGAAAAAATGAACGGGGATTAAAATATAAATGGAAAAAATGAGGGCTTTCTATAAAACTGCTAAACGTAGACCAGTCCCAACCCCTATGACCACGAGTATTTTCTATAGCAAATTGCTCTCTCCCAAGAACGGCACTAAAACTATCTTTAAAGGTTGCGTTTTGTCTATAAATAATATTTGGCAAGACAAACCAAAATAAAATCATCAGAAAAAACCAAAGCATTGAGCTTACCAAAAAAGGAAAGGGCTGTATTTTTTTAAAGAAGAATAATGCTGCTGATACAATGGCAAAAATATTTACAAGCACCATCATAATTTTTATTTCAAATTTGTTCAAAAAATGAAAACGCAATGCTTGAATAACTTTTGGTTTGTCGTAAGTAAATGGAGAGGAAGTCATAATGTAAAGATAATAATTTGCCAGGAAGGAAGAAAAACGAGAAATTATAATTTGAGTAATCGTAATTATACAAAAACTATTTCACCATCAAGTCAATTGCCTTAACTGACCAACTCCCAAGCACATCTCCCTTAAGCCCAATAAAATCAACTTTCAATTGCCTGTTGTTTTTATCGCCACTCACAGTTATTTTTCCAAAGTTTTGCACTTCTACCAATGTGCCCGCAACTCTATAAGGGCTATTTTTTTCTTCGGCACTTGGCTTGCTTATGCCAGCTGTGTATGGAGAAATGGTAACGTCATACAATGAATAAAAATTTGGGTCGTCAAGTTTTATAACTTCACTGTGGTGCCTATCGCCACTAAAGAAAATTACTCCATTAATTTTTTGTGATTTAATAAAATTCATCACTTCATTGTATTCGCTCGTATAACTACCAAGCCTTTCAACTTTACTTAGTGGATTTAAAACCTGGCTACCAACTACAATAATTTTAAATTTTGCATTGCTAAATGCCAAAGCGTTTTTTAGCCATTCCATTTGTGTACGCCCAAAGAAAGTTTTTTCAGCCGATGCTTGCCCGTTCACACTATCAGGAAAATTATCTTCACTCCTAAAATAACGATCATCTGTAAGAAACAAATCAACATCGCTGTAATTTACTTTTGTATAAATTCCCTTTTCTTCTTCTCCATAACTAGGATTGAGTGAATAATTTTTAAAAACATCTCTACTTTCTTTTTTGAATATGTAAGATTTCCCTTCGTCATTTGGTCCGTAATCATGATCATCCCAAATAGCATATTGCGGCATAGCGGCCATAAACTTTTGTATCACTTTATACGAGCGGTCATGAGATGCTCGATAATTCAATCCCCAAGCAGATTCAAAATCTACTTCTCGGGTGTACCAGTTATCGCCCA
>JANMFB010000376.1:0-2153 GCA_031377605.1 Ferruginibacter sp. | reverse complement strand
TTCTCTTAGAAAAAGTCGAGTCAATAATCTTGATAGAAAAACAAAATAAGCAACGTTAGAGTAGCTTATTTGATTTTAAAACTTTTAAGTTTAAAAATACAGTAAAGAAAATGGCTAAAACTGATTTAAAGTTTAAGCCATTTTATTTAGAGGTAGTTTTTCAGTGCCCTCGTATTTTTGAGACAGCCTCTTATGTAAAAATAATTTTTAAGTCAACTTCTTTTTTTTTTAAATTAAAAATATCTATTAAAACGCATACCCAATGCTTATATTTAAGTTGGGCGTTATGCCATATTCAGTTTGGTTATTCCTATAATAATAGCTATTGTTATCTCCATCATATTTATTGTTGAAAAAACCAACGCCACCGCTAATATCTAAACTAAAACCACTTTTATAAACCCATTGCTTACCAAACAAAAATCCAACATTTAAAGAATTTACTTTGTAAGTATTTGTTTTTTCAGTGATTATTGGCGGAGTGGTAGGCCCTGTATAAAAATAATCTGTATACCTCTGTTTGTCGTTTAAAACTCCATATTTAACTACCGGCGAAAAGTACAATCCTTGCAGACCCTCTCTCCCTTTAGAAATATATTTTCGGTACGCAAGGCTTAATGCCACACCACCTGTATTTTGAAAGTTATCTTTGTATAACCTTGGGGAAATGCTTATTTGTAGCGATTGGCGGTTTGCGACTTTGGTTTCCCAACTTATATTAAATGGAAATTCATCACCATTAAAAAAAGTATTTGTACCAATTTTAAAGATATTGGTATGCGTTGTATTCATTTTTTTGCCATTTTGGGCAAACGAAATACTGCAAAAAGAAATACTGAGAAAAAACAAAAATGATTTCATAATTATATATTTTTTCCAAATATATCTGCCTGAAAGTTAACAGGCAAAAGATAATTGTTAATGCAAGGCCAAATAAAAAGCGCTGCTTCCAACTTGAAAATCTTTTGTTATTTGTTTGCCTCCATTGGTCACTTTGCAATCTAGATTACTTCCATCCAGTTCACGAATAAGAAGCCGATGCTTGGTCTCAGTGACCAGCCGACCCAATTGTTAGAGAGAAGTCCATATTCGCAAACTAAAAATAAATGTTTTATTTTTAACAAATGCAACAACAATATGCACAAGAGTGGCCACAATTTTTTACTGCAACCATTCTTAATGTAGGGTTTAATTTAAATTGGTGTCCTTGTAAGGGGAGTATCCGTAACCTTTTACAGAATAAAAGAGTGCGGGTTAGACAAAACAAATTTTTTTAACAACAAAAAACCCCGAATATTTACTATCGGGGTTTTTGATTTTATTTTGACTTGGGTTATTGTCCACCCGTTTTCGGTTTTCCTGCTGCCGGTTTTACAGGTGCAGGAGTTGCAGATTTAATACCAAGTTTGGTTTTACAAAGGGGTAAAAGATTATCTCCTTGTGGAGCTTCTAACAATGTTTCTTCATTAAAAACATAAGCATATCCACTCTCCTTTGCTACTGTCTTTATTGTCAACAACGCTTTCTGTCTTAATGGTGCTATTACTTCTTCTTGTTTGGCTTGCATTTTTTCTTGACTACCTTGTTGTAAGGTTTGTATTGCTATGTATTTAGTTGCCAAATCTTTTCTTTTTATTTCTTTCATTGTTGGTGAAAGTTTTACAGAATCTACAGAAAATGCACTATCTGCGTTGTTAAAGTCTATAGTAAGATCTTGATAGGTTTGTTGAAGATCTTGTTGATAATCTTGCATTGCTTTTTGAGCTTTTTCAGCTTCAGGCATAGCGCCTATAAGTTCACCCAAATTGATATAACCAATTTTGTTTTGTGCCGATGCTGTGAACATTCCAAATGCCATTGCAGCTCCTAGTAATAATTTTTTCATCTTTTTAATTGTTTGCTTTTTTTATTATTTATAAGTACACTTCATTTAATTTTAGCTGCGTGTACAAAAACAGCAATTATTTTACACCCATATTTCTGAGAACATCATCACTTTTGTCTAGTTTTGGGTCGGCAAATATAACAGTAATTCCTTCACTTTTATCAAGTATGAAATCGTAGCCGCGTGCCACTGCTATCTTCTGAACGGCATTGTAAACTTTGTCTTGTAATGGCTTCACTAGTTTTTCTCTTTCCTTAAAAAGATCACC
>JANMFB010000245.1:0-3545 GCA_031377605.1 Ferruginibacter sp. | reverse complement strand
GCCAATTTTTGCTTTTCTATTACTTCATTGTATCTCTCGTTAAACTTATCATTGTCTTTAAAATCGCTTTGTTTTAACTCAGCTAAAATTTTGTCTCTTTCTATTAAACTGGTTTGATGTTGATTTAAATACGCAAATGAAATAGAAAGAGTACCTATGATTATAAATGGTAGTACCCAGTTTAATTTTTTCCCATTTTTTTCAGCTTTTATCATAATTGCAAAAAGGTAACCAATAGCAAAGCCACTAACCAGCCCTCCAATATGAGCCGAATTGTCTACACCTCCCTTCATGCCAAAAGCGAGATTATAAATTACAAATAAACCAATACTTTTAAGTTGTGCATCTCTAACTTTTTGTGGGATTAATTTTGTAGTAAGCAATGCGAGAAATAAACCATACATACCAAAAATTGCACCCGAAGCCCCCGCACTATTTGTTGGGTTACTACTATGCCACCAAAGGCTTACTAAACTTGCAAGTAATCCAGAGCACAAATAGGCAATAGTATATTTCACTTTACCAAGCATAGGTTCTAAATAAACACCAACCATATAAAGGCAATACATATTCATAAGAAGATGTATAATTCCAAAATGAAGAAACGTGCTTGTTAATAATCGCCACCAATCACCTGATGTTGTTAATGGTCCAAAATTACTACCCCATTTTAAGTGTATCACACTATTTGCTTCAAACAAACCTGCGCCATTGATGGCCATCAGAATAAAAATCAAAACATTAATTGCAATAATAGCATAAGTAACATATAAATTACTGGTACTAAGATTCATTGCCTTGTCTATTTCTGCAAACTCTTCCTGCTCTTTTTTAATTGCTTCCTCAGATTGTAATCGTAACTCAATTATTTTTTCAATATTATTTTTTAAAGTCTCTTGAGATACATTCTTTTCTATATCTAAGTATGCATCCAAAAAAGTATTTACATTTTTTTTGTTTTTACCAGCGATATCAAAAGATTCTCCATTTACCATCTCACTTTCTATGTTAAGCTCATTATTGGAAGCAGTAGCAATAATTTGTTGCCCCTTTGTGCCCCAGCTTTTTGTTGTAAAGCCTAATAATTTGTGCTCATTTGCAAATTGAACACTCCATCCTAGTTTGTTAAAAGTTTCGAGTGAAGTAGCAAGTATGGTCTCTAAATCATTATTTTCAAATGGAATAGAACGTTCACTTTTTGGCATAAGTATAATTTTTATTAAATGTAAATAAACTTTATTTATAAAGGCATAAAAAAACAGGCCCTATAAAAGCCTGTTCAAAAAAAATTTAATTTTTAAAATGCCGCACTCTTCGGATATCTCGGAAAAGGAATTACATCTCTAATATTAGTCATGCCTGTTACAAAAAGTATCAAGCGCTCAAAACCAAGCCCAAAGCCTGCATGCGGACAAGCACCAAACCTACGAGTATCCAAATAAAAATCCATCTCTTCTGCTGGAATATGCATTTCTTCCATTCTTTGTAATAATTTATCCAATCGTTCTTCTCTTTGCGAACCGCCCACCATCTCACCAATACCTGGCACTAAAATATCCATAGCTGCCACCGTTTTCCCATCATCATTTTGACGCATGTAAAACGCTTTTATTTCTTTGGGATAATTGATAAGGATTACTGGTTTCTTAAAATGCTTTTCTACCAAATAACGCTCATGCTCACTTTGTAAATCTATTCCCCAATCTTCTACTAAATATTGAAATTTCTTTTTCTTATTGTGAGGACTATTTTTTAAAATGTCAATTGCTTCGGTGTAAGTAACTCTTTCAAAATTATTATCCACCACAAATTTTAATTTTTCTATCAAACCCATTTCGCTTCGCTCAGCAGTTGGCTTTTGTTTTTCTTCCTCTTCCAATCGCTGTGCAAGAAAAGCTAAATCATCTGCATTGTGATCCATTGTATAACCAATAATATATTTTATAAAATCTTCAGCAAGGTTCATGTTGTCTTCCAAATCATTGAACGCTACTTCTGGCTCTATCATCCAAAACTCGGCAAGGTGACGAGCTGTATTGCTATTCTCTGCTCTAAATGTTGGGCCAAAAGTATAAATGTCGCTAAAAGCCATAGCTGCAAGCTCTCCTTCTAACTGACCACTCACTGTAAGGTTTGTACTTTTTCCAAAAAAATCTTCTTTAAAATTTATGCTACCATCATCATTACGAGGAGCAGTTCCATCTAATGGCAAAGTGGTTACTTTAAACATTTCTCCTGCACCTTCAGCATCGCTACCAGTAATGATGGGTGTATGCATATAAACAAAACCACGGTCGTTGTAAAATTTATGAACGGCAAACGCCAAAGAATGACGCACCCTGAAAATAGCACCAAAAGTATTTGTACGCATACGCAAATGAGCTACATCTCGTAAAAATTCTAAGCTGTGCTTTTTGGGTTGCAATGGGAATTTTTCTGCATCGCTATCTCCCAGTATTTCAATTGCAGATGCTTTTAGCTCTACTCTTTGTCCCTTTCCCAATGATTCTACAATTATACCTGTAGCTTTTATACAAGCTCCAGTAGTAATGCGTTTCATGGTTTCATCATCTAATAAACCAAGCTCAGCAACTACTTGAATATTATTATTGGTACTGCCATCGTTTAAAGCAATAAACTGATTATTCCTGAATGTGCGAACCCATCCCATCACTATAGCTTCGTAATTAGCTTTGTCGCTCTCTAGTAGTACTTTTATTTTTGTGCGTTTGTTAAACATAAATCCTATTTTTATTCTTGTATTTTGAGGTGCAAATATAAAGATTTTGAAGCAGGGTTTGATGTTTTAAGGCCAATGAAACTTGGCATCTATAAGATTATTGCTTTTATTAGATTTACATAAACTTTTCTCTTTAACATTTTCTTTTTAAACTATATTGAAAGTCACAAGTCTACCTTACATAACAATTAAAAAAAGACTCATGAAAAAATTACTTGTATTTAGCTTCGCTACATTATTATTGACAACTGTAGCAATTGCACAAACAGAAAGAACAAACGTATCATCTCCAAAAACAGAGCGTCATAACAAAAAGCAAGACAAAATGAAAATGGCTAAGGAACTAGGTCTTAGCAAAGAGCAGATGGGAAAGATGAGAGAAAACCATAAAGCTATGAAAGCCAAACAAGACGCTTTGAAAGCAAATGATCAAATTACTGTGAAGGAAATGAAGGAAAGAAAAGCCGCTTTAAAATCTGAACAAGAAGCTAATATGGATAAAATTCTTACGCCAGAGCAAAAAACAAAATTTGCCGAAATGAAGAAAAATAATAAAGGCCATGGTAAACATGGAAAAAAGAAAGGTGAAAATGCACAGATGAACGCAACACTATAATAATCCAACTTCCATATATATCAAAGCCACAGTGTTATGCTGTGGCTTTTTTAAGTAAATTAGGCTATCTTTACAGCTCACCTACTGTTGTAATAACAGCAAAACTCTACACCATGGCACAAGATGCATTTAAAAAGTTCGTAAATCCCAAAAAGAACAGCGTAATCAAAGAAGAATTTAGGCAAGAAA
>JANMFB010000243.1:0-2559 GCA_031377605.1 Ferruginibacter sp. | reverse complement strand
TCACCAAAAAAGTACTACTTTGATTTGTAAAATAGGTATATATGTATACGTGCTTTTAGTTTTAATATAAAATTGAAACTTTAATATTTAATAATGAATCTCCGCCATTTTATTTTATTTTATTTTATTTTAATTATGCTTCTTTTTTGTGTAAATGTTTGTGCACAAGAAAAGCAAAAAGAAGACAGTTTTTTTCTCTTAAAGAAAAAAGGCTTACTTAAAAAATTAGGCCAGAGTATTTATGTTTCTTCAGATGATTTTGAACCTATAAAAGCCGATAACCCTTTTCAAAAATTTAAAGGTAAAATAATTAGAAGTATAACCATTGCACCTACAGGATTTTATACAATTGTGAATGATACTGTAAACGGTAGGAAGAATCATTTTGGGGAAAAGATTAAAGACTTGTTTCATAAAAATACTTTGAATTATGTGATAAAGAAAAATTTGTTTTTTGAAGTAGGGGATAGGTTATTGCCTTTGCTACTTTCCGATAATGAACGTTTTTTAAGAGAGCAAGCATTTTTGCAAGATGCAGTTATTTTTGTAAAAGATGACTCAGCGACTAGTGCATTTGTTGATATTGTAATTTTGACAAGAGATATATTCTCTCTTGGGGCATCTGTAAATGTATCAACCTTAAAAAAAGCAGAGTCTTTCATTCAAGATGAAAATTTGTTTGGTTCCGGTGATAGAATGGAAATAACAGGGTTATACGATTATGACAGACAAAATAAACTTGGCATTTCTGGAGCTTTCACAAAAAGGAATATTCGAGGTTCTTTCATAAATTGGACTACTGGTTTTAAAACTTACAACGCGGCATTTAATAGTGGTAGACAAGAAGAGACGTCTATCTATTCAAATTTTGAAAAGCCATTATTGAGTCGTTACAGTGCCTGGATGGGCGCTGCACTTTTTGCCTTTAATACTACAAATAACAATTATCGTGTTCCAAGTTTAGAGTATAAAAATCAATTCAAATATAAATCTCTAGCTACTGATGCTTGGGCCGGATTAAATATTGGTTATAAAAATAAAAAGGAACAAGACTCTGATAAACGTTTAAGGCATTTTGTAGCGCTGCGAAGCTTTTATTATAATTTTTTTACTGTTCCCGACGATTTTAAAGATACTTACAATCCAGCTTATGCTAATATTTACGGGGTTCTAGCTTCTTATACTTTATACAAACAAAACTTCATTAAGACTAATTTTATTTATGGCTTTGGTAGAAAAGAGGATGTGCCGCAAGGAATAAGTGCAACAATTGTAAGTGGGTATACATTAAAAGAGGGTATAAGGCGTTCCTATCTAGGATTTGAATTTGAAGGAACAACTTTTTCAAAAAAAGGACATTTCACTGATTTTACATTTAAGGCTGGCAGTTTTATTAATAATAAAAATTTACAAGATGGAACTGTATTGATGGGCATTAATCGTTTTACAAATTTATATAAGCTTAGCAGAAATTGGCGTAATAGAAATTTTGTTGGAATTAATTTTGCACATCAGTTCAATAACTTATTAAGTTTTCCTCTCACTTTAGAAAGTACCAATGGCTTACCTTATTTTAATAATGTAGGAATTGCTGCTGATACAAGAACTACATTAAAATTTGAATCAGTTTTTTATAACTTAAAGAAATTTCTAGGTTTTCGTTTTGCTCCTTTTGTTTTTTCAGATTTGGGATTGTTAAAAGCTATAAATGAACCCACAAATCAAACAAAAGGATTTTCTGCAATTGGAGCAGGAGTGAGGACAAGAAATGAAAATTTAGTTTTCGGTACTGTAGAATTGCGTGGCTATTATTTCCCCAGAGTAAACGAAGGTGTAAAGAATTTGAGAGTGGAATTTACAACTAAGCTTAGATTTAGATATAATAGTAATTTTTTGCGGAGACCAGATTTTGTTACTGCTAATTAATTTCGGATGTATAATAAAGAAGAAGCAACATTTATAAAGCAAAAATTTTGGACTGCATTTGGTAAATATATGCAACCTGTTCCATCCGCCTCTGGTGAAAAAGTAAACTGGATAAATTATAAAACAGGTATTAAAGGGATATATGTTAGAATGAATGCAGACAATGATAATGCTTATGTTGCAATAGAATTTTCACTCGGTGATAAAGAATTACAATTAAAGTATTTTAATTGTTTTTTAGGTCTCAAAAAACATTTCTACAATATTGCAGGTGTAAATTGGAATTTTAATAAAAATTATACCACAAATGATGGAAAATCTTTGTCTATTGTAATCACCCAATTAAATGGAATAAAAATTTTTAGAGAGTCAGATTGGCCTGCTATTATTTCTTTCTTAAAAAAAAATATGATTGCACTAGATTTATTTTGGAATGATTTTAAACCCGCATTTGAAATTTAAATAGAAAAGCCCCTGTTTGTAGGGGCTTTTCTATTTAAATAAATCTTTAAAATTTATAATAATATTTTTTATACATCGGTTGCTTCTCCATAAGCTACGGCAACAGCCTCTTTCATACCTTCACTCATTGTGGGATGAGGGTGAACAGCATTTAGTAATTCATGTGCTGTA
>JANMFB010000296.1:0-2989 GCA_031377605.1 Ferruginibacter sp. | reverse complement strand
AAAGCAAGCAATACCATTTTAAAATTGGCTTTGTTGCCAAAACTTTCTTTCAGAGGATTTGTAGATGTTTTCTTTTCGTGTTTCAGTTTAGCAAATACCGGCGATTCTTTCATTTTTAAACGGATGTAAATAGAAACGCCCACCAGCAAAATAGATAACCAAAATGGATAACGCCAGCCGCCCCATTCTGCCGTAAATGAGGCATCACTCATGCTGTTTTTTACCAGCATTATTACGCCGAGTGCTACAAATAGCCCCAGGGTTGCCGTGGTTTGTATCCATGCTGTAAAATAGCCACGCCTGTGTGTGGGCGCATGCTCTGCAACATAGGTGGCAGCACCGCCATATTCGCCACCAAGCGCAAGCCCCTGCACCAACCGTAAAAATAAAACCAGCAACGGCGCGGCAATGCCAATGGATTTGTAAGAAGGCACCAGCCCAATTAAAAAGGTGGAGCCGCCCATTAAAACAAGCGTGAGTAAAAACGTATATTTTCTGCCAATTAAATCTCCAAGTCTGCCAAAGAATAATGCACCAAATGGGCGAACTAAAAAGCCGGCAGCAAAAATGGCGAGGGTACTTAACAGTGCAGCAGTATCATTGCCTTCAGGGAAAAATTGCGAAGCAATCGTTTTGGCAAGCATGCCGAAAATATAAAAATCGTACCATTCAATTAAAGTGCCAAGAGAGGAAGAAAATATAACTTTTCCTATTCCTTTTGTATCAGTATTTGACATAATTGTTTTTATTTTAAACGAAAGATTCTTATGTTTGAATGGGGTAAATATATTAATTTGAATTCTAAAGCTTAAATATTTTTCAAACCATTATTACATGACCTATCCATATCAAATAAATTCTTTAGATCAATACCACATCGAATATAAAAAAAGTATAGATGACCCTGAAGGATTTTGGGGAGCTATTGCAGAAAATTTTCTTTGGAGAAAAAAATGGGATAAAGTTTTAAATTGGAATTTTAAAGATCCAAAAATAGAATGGTTTGCAGGTGGCAAATTAAATATTACTGAAAACTGTATTGATAGACATCTTGCAACAAAAGGTGATGAGCCTGCCATTATTTGGGAGCCAAACAATCCCGATGAAAGAACGAGAACAGTTACCTATAATCGCCTGCACAAAAGGGTTTGCCAATTTGCACAAGTGCTAAAAAACAACGGAGTAAAAAAAGGAGATCGTGTATGCATTTATATGGGGATGGTGCCAGAGCTCGCATACGCTGTACTTGGTTGTGCAAGAATTGGTGCTATACATTCTGTAATTTTTGGTGGCTTTAGTGCACAAAGTATTGCCGATAGATTGGAAGATGCACAAGCAACTTTTATTGTAACTTGTGACGGCGCTTACCGAGGCGAAAAAATAATTCCGCTCAAAGCGGTTATAGATGATGCACTTATAGGTAATAAAATTGTTAAAAAAGTAATTGTATATACAAGAACAAGAACGCCTGTTTCTATGCTTAAAGGAAGAGACTTGTGGTGGGAAGATGAAATGGAACATGCAGAAGCACAAGTTGAAAAAAACGGAGTTATATCTTTTCCTGCTGAAGTAATGGATGCAGAAGACCCACTTTTTATTTTATATACAAGCGGAAGTACAGGTAAGCCAAAAGGTGTTGTACACAGTGTTGCAGGGTATATGATTTGGACGAACTATACTTTTGTAAATGTGTTTAATTACCAATTAGGGCAAGTACATTTTTGTACTGCGGACATTGGTTGGATTACAGGTCACAGTTATATCGTTTACGGTCCACTTAGCGCAGGTGCAACTTCCATGATGTTTGAAGGTATTCCCACTTTTCCTGATGCAGGTAGGTTTTGGGACATCGTAGAAAAACACAAAGTAAATATTTTATACACAGCACCTACAGCTATTCGCAGTTTGATGGGATATGGATTGGAGCCATTGGTAGGAAAAGATCTTTCATCACTTCGAGTTTTAGGAACGGTGGGAGAACCAATAAATGAAGAAGCATGGCATTGGTATGATGAAAACATTGGTCAAAAAAAATGTCCAATTATAGATACATGGTGGCAAACAGAAACAGGAGCTACATTGATTTCGAATTTTGCAGGTGTTACACCATCTAAACCTAGTTGGGCCACTTTGCCTATGCCCGGTGTACAGCCAATGTTGGTAGATGAAAATGGAAAAGAAGTTACAGAAAAAGATCAATTAGGAGTATCAAAAGGAAACCTTTGTATTAAAGCTCCATGGCCTGGTATTTTAAGAACAACGTGGGGTGATCATGAACGTTGTAGGGTAAATTATTTTGCCACTTATGATAATTTATATTTTACCGGAGATGGTGCTATGAAAGATGAAGAAGGAAATTATAGAATTACAGGAAGGGTAGATGATGTATTGAATATTAGCGGACATAGAATAGGAACTGCAGAAGTAGAAAATGCTATAAACATGCATACAGGGGTGGTGGAAAGTGCAGTAGTAGGTTATCCGCACGATATAAAGGGACAAGGAATTTATGCCTATGTAATTTACAACGGCTCGCATGCAGCAGATGAAAGTCTTACCCGTTTAGACATTTCTGCAACAGTAGCAAGAATTATTGGTGCTATTGCTAAGCCTGATAAAATACAATTTGTAACAGGTTTACCCAAAACAAGAAGTGGAAAAATAATGCGTAGAATTTTAAGAAAAATTGCAGAAGGAGAAGTTTCCAACTTAGGTGATACTTCCACATTGCTTGATCCTTTCATTGTGGATGAAATAAAAAATGGAAAAATTTCTTAAAAAACCCAAATCAAAATTATTTTCTTAAAATAAATAAAGCCATCTCGTTTATTTGAGATGGCTTTGTTTATTTAGTGATCCGGATTGGATTCGAACCAATGACCCTCAGCTTAGAAGGCTGATGCTCTATCCAGCTGAGCTACCGAACCTGGTCTTTTAATTTGGGATGCAAATATAGTGGAATATTTTTTTCTAATTTCATTTTGACAAT
>JANMFB010000288.1:0-15445 GCA_031377605.1 Ferruginibacter sp. | reverse complement strand
TGAAGCGGTCGCGGAAGGCGCGGGCAAAAAGTCGCGCGTACCCGAACCAGGGGAACCGCCACCGCTCGTGCCACAGGGAATTGTAGGATTTTTTATTGGAGCTAGTATTCTAGGAATCAAATTTGCCATTGGTACTGCCGTTGTTGGATTAATAGTTTCAATGCTTGCATTTTTTGCTTCATCATACATAGTAGATATGCTTGCACCAAGTTTTACTTCAGAAAAGGACTTGGGTAAATCCGCTCAACTTGTGGCATACTCAGGAACTGCATCGGCAGTAGCAAGTCTTTTAAGTTTTATTCCATTTATTGGGTGGCTTATTGGAATTTTAGGATGGGGTTATGGCATCTATCTTATGTATCTTGGTTTAGGGCCATTAAAAAAAACACCTGAAGATAAAAAAGTGGTTTACTTGCTCGTTATATTCGTTATTTGGGCAGCAATTTATTTTATACTAATTGCTATTTTAGGCGGTATAGTTTTTACTGCGTTAGGAGGTATTGCAGCTGTAGGTTTGAGAGGGTACTAATTTTTTTTAAATATTTTTCTTAAAAAGCATCTTTACTAAAAGATGCTTTTTTATTTCCATAATTTTACAATATGAATAACATTGCAGATTTAAGAAAAGATTACAAACTCCAATCATTATCAGAAAATGATGTTACGGCAAATCCATTTACGCAATTTACAAAATGGTGGCAAGAAGCTATTTCAAGTAATATAGACGAAGTAAATGCAATGACTCTTGCTACTGTAAATAAGGAGGGCAAGCCATCAGCTCGAATTGTTTTACTAAAAGGAATGGATAACCAAGGATTTCATTTCTACACAAACTATGAAAGTCACAAGTCAAAAGATATAGCATCAAACCAGCATGTTGCATTGGTGTTTTTTTGGAAAGAGCTGGAAAGGCAAATACGAATAGAAGGAATCGTTTCTAAATTACCTGAGCAAGAAAGTAATGCCTATTTTAAAAGCAGACCTGAAGAAAGTAAAATTGGCGCTTGGTCTTCTCCTCAAAGTGCTATTATACAAAACAGAGAAATTTTAGAACAAAATGTAGTCAATAATAAACAAAAATTTGAAAGAACTGAAATAACAAGGCCTGACTTTTGGGGTGGATTTATTGTAAGACCCACAATGATAGAATTTTGGCAAGGACGTGCTAGCAGGTTACACGATAGACTTCAATATACACTTGTCGGGGAAACATGGATGCTAAATAGACTTGCACCGTAAAAAAACCAAATGACATCTACTCTAGAAAGAATAAATTTCATTTGGTTATAGTAAGTTTGTCTTTATAAATAAGAAAATTATTTTGCTTTCTTTGGTGCTTTTGCTTTTGGCTCTGCAGCTACTTTTTCTACTTTAGTTGCAGCAACTTTTTTCACAACTTTTGCCGGTCTTGCTTTACCGAAAGAACCCGCTGTAATTTTTCCTTTTTTGGTTTTGATATCTCCACGTCCCATATTATTATTTTTTTAGATTATAAAAAAAGCAAGATACTGGTGCATCTTGCTTTCAAAATGTTTTTGTTCAAATTAGATTTTTGAAGATAGATCCTTACCAGCTTTAAATTTCGCAACTTTTTTAGCTTTGATTTTGATAACTGCACCAGTTTGTGGGTTACGACCGTTGCGAGCTGCTCTTTTAGAAACAGAGAAAGTACCGAAACCAACTAAGGTAACTTTATCTCCTTTCTTCAAAGTTTTTGTTACTGCTTCTACAAATGCATCTATTGTTGCGTTTGCTTGAACTTTTGTAATACCTGCATCTTCTGCAATTTTTGAGATTAATTCTGCTTTGTTCATAATTATTTTTTAAAGTATTTTTATAGTAGGACAAATATAGAAGGTTTTTTATTTCAACAAAGTTTTTTTTAGCCCTTTTTTTAATAAAAATTCCTGTAGCTCAATATCAGTAAGGACTACATACAAAATAGAAATAAAAAAATAGTGGTTCTTAAAATACAAAAACCAATACTACAGAGGGTTTTAGAAGATTTAGAACTTAAAAGTGTTGATAATTGTACACTCTAGGATATTAAAGTGACAAAATAAAGAATACCATTTGTTTTGCACAATTAGTCCACAATTCTCATCACTGAACGAAAAGCAATAAATTTATCTCCCCATTTTGCAAAAGACTTTGTGCGCATTTCCTCAGCATATTTTTCTATATAACGATTGTATAGAGCTTTACTTTCTGCAAAATACTGTATAGCGTAGGTTGGGCCATCAGTATCATCTATTTCTAAAAGTTGTAGAATTTTGTAGTGCGTAAAGCATTCTGTTTTTAATATATCATTTACGTGCACTTCTTTAAGCCACTGTAGCCATTCGCTTTGGATGCTCGTATGTACTTTTATTGTAACGTTGTATAAAATCATGAATTATCTATTTCTAAAAAAATGGGACAATGATCACTATGCTTTACATCGGGATAAATAGTCGCTGTTACAAGTTGTTTGCGCAATTGCTCGGTGACAGTAATATAATCAATCCGCCAACCTTTATTGTTTAAACGAACACTGGGAAAACGCTGGCTCCACCAAGTGTAATGATGAGGTTCTTTATTAAATTCTCTAAATGTATCAATCCATCCAGTACCTAAAAATTTTGTCATCCATTCTCTTTCTTCGGGTAAAAAGCCTGAAGATTTTTTGTTGCCTTTTGGGTCGTGAATATCAATTTCGTTATGGGCAATATTGTAATCGCCGCAAAGAATAATTTTTGGATTTTTCTTTTTTATTTTATCTAAGTAAGATTGCATCTCACCTAACCAAACATATTTGTAGGCCTGTCTTTCATCACCTGAAGTACCGGAAGGGAAATAGGCATTGATCAGTTTTATATCACCAAATTGTAACTCTATTACACGACCTTCAAAATCACTCATTTCAAAACCAGTCCCAATCTTTATTGCATCAGGCTTTATTTTTGTAAAAACTGCAACTCCACTATATCCTTTTTTTTGTGCACTGAACCAATGGTGATGAAAACCTAAATCTTCTAATTCCTTCACATCAACATCTGTAAACGCTGCTTTTGTTTCTTGAATACAAATAACATCAGCAGGGTTTGTTTTTAGCCAATCGATAAGCCCTTTTTTTATTGCTGCACGTATGCCATTGAGGTTGTAAGAAATAATACGCATAAAATAATTTTCTGTAATTTAAAATCAAAGTTGTAACAAAAATTTTTATTCCATTATCGGCCTGAACCATCTTTCCATCTCTTCCACAGGCATTTTTTTTCGTTCGGTATAATCATCAAACTGGTCTTTGTCAATTTTGCCCACACCAAAATATTTACTTTGTGGGTGAGCAAAATACCAACCGCAAACAGATGAAGCAGGGTACATTGCTAAAGATTCAGTCAGATGAATTCCTGTAGCTTCTTCTCCTCCAAGCAACTCAAATAATTTGTACTTCTCAGTATGGTCAGGGCAAGCAGGATAACCAGGTGCCGGACGAATGCCAGAGTATTCTTCTTTAATTAATTGTTCGTTTGTTAGTTGTTCGTCTTTTTCATAACCCCAAAAATCTGTTCTCGTTTTTTTGTGTAACACTTCTGCAAATGCTTCTGCAAATCTGTCTGCTAAGGCTTGTAACATTATTTTGCTATAATCATCTAAATTTTCTTCAAACTTTTTTATGTGTGGTTCTATGCCTTCAATTGTTACAGAAAATGCTCCCATAAAATCATTCGACGAAGAAATAAAATCTGCCAATGATAAATTGGGTTGCCCTATTGCTTTTTTTGACTGTTGACGTAAGAATTGTAATTCAATATTCTCATTTATCAATACAGTATCGGGTGCTGTTCTTTCTGCTTCCCAAAAACCAACAACGCCCTTTGCTTTTAACCAATTTTCATCAATAATCTGTTTCAATAATTTTTTGGCGTCATTGTACAAATCGGTTGCTTGCTTACCAACAATTTCATCCGTTAAAATTTGAGGGAAATTTCCATGCAACTCCCATGCTATAAAAAATGGCTTCCAATCAATGTATTCAGCAATTTCAGCTAACGAATAATTATAGAATTTTTTAGTTCCAGTAAAAGTTGGTTTTATAGCATGGTAATTTTCCCAATTTATTTGCGCCCCATTTTTTTGAGCATCAGCAAATGGCATAAATTGTTTTACTGTACGCTTATTGTCAAAATCCGTTTTTAGATTGGTATATTCTGTTTTTAAACTTTCTAAAAATGTGATTTTATTTTCCTTATTCAGCAAACTACCTGCAACAGTTACACTTCTACTTGCATCTAATACATGCACAACACCATTTCCATACTCGGGTGCAATCTTTACTGCAGTATGCATACGGCTAGTTGTAGCGCCCCCAATAAGCAATGGAATATCCATTTTCAGCCTTGTCATTTCTTTGCCAATATGCACCATTTCATCAAGCGAAGGGGTAATCAAACCACTCAACCCTATTATATCTACGTTGTGCTTTTTTGCTTCAGATAATATTTTATCAGCCGAAACCATTACCCCCAAATCAATTATATCATAGCCATTACAACCAAGTACAACACCTACAATATTTTTTCCAATATCATGTACATCGCCTTTTACAGTTGCCAATAATATTTTTGCTGCACCAGCTGTTTCTTCATTTACAGTTCCTGCACTAATATGCGCTTGCTTTCTATCTTCTTTTTCCTGCTCAATAAATGGCGTAAGAACTGCAACAGCTTTTTTCATTACTCTTGCACTTTTTACAACCTGCGGCAAAAACATTTTACCTGCGCCAAATAAATCGCCTACTATGTTCATGCCATCCATTAGCGGACCTTCAATTACATCCAATGGCCTTGGATATTGCACCCTTGCCTCTTCAGTATCAGCATCTATATAATCTGTAATACCGTTTACCAATGCATGGGCCAATCTTTTTTCTACCTTCTCCTCTCTCCATCTTTCATCTTTTATTGTTTCCTTTCCTTTTGCTTTTACTGTATCTGCAAAAACAATCAAAGCTTCTGTAGCTTCATTGTTGTCATTGTTTCTATTTAGCAATACATCTTCGCAAAGTTGTTTTAATTTTGGCTCTATATCATCATAAATAACCAACTGCCCTGCGTTTACAATGCCCATATCCATACCCGCATGTACTGCATGAAAAAGAAACACGCTATGTATTGCTTCTCTTACATGGTCGTTGCCTCTAAAAGAGAAAGATACATTGCTTACACCTCCACTCACTTTTGTAAGCGGCATCAATCTTTTAATTTCTCTTGTAGCTTCTATAAAATCTACTGCATAATTATTATGTTCTTCTATACCTGTTGCTACTGCGAAAATATTGGGATCAAAAATAATATCCTGTGGCGCAAATCCAACCTGCTCTGTAAGGATTTTATACGCCCTATGGCAAATTTCAATTTTACGTTCTTTGGTATCTGCTTGGCCAACTTCGTCAAACGCCATTACAATTACTGATGCACCAAAATCTCTACAAATAATTGCCTGCTGAATAAATTTCTCTTCCCCCTCTTTCATTGAAATAGAATTCACAATACATTTTCCTTGCACACATCTTAAGCCTGCTTCTATAATCTCAAACTTACTACTATCAATCATCACCGGAATTTTTGCGATATCCGGTTCTGCTTGTAATAAATTTAAAAACGTAGTCATGGCTTCTACCCCTTCTAGCATAGCATCGTCCATATTCACATCTATTATTTGTGCCCCGCCTTCCACTTGCTGGCGTGCAACAGACAAAGCTTCTTCATACAAGCCATCTTTTATGAGGCGTGCAAATTTTTTACTTCCTGTTACGTTTGTACGTTCGCCTACGTTTACAAAATTTGTTTCGGGGCGAACGATAAGTGGCTCTAAGCCAGATAATCTTAGGTATGGTTTGATTGTATTCATTTTTTGTTTAACCACAGAGTCTACAGAGGTTATCGCTGAGTATCACTGAGTTTTAATTTTATTTTTGTTTGACTAATAAGCTTATCAAAAAGTAACAAACACTTTTGTTTAAACTATTATTCTTTTAATCCCGTTCTTCAAACTTGATGTTTTAAAATTTAATAAAAGACCAATCTTGCATTCAGACAGTTTTAGGTATGTTATGAGTTGTGCGGTATGAACATCAGTGAAACATTCTACACATTTTATTTCAACTACAACTTTTCTTTCAACCAATAAATCTAATCTGTAACCAATGTCCATTTTTATTTCTTCATAATACAAAGGCATGGGTTTTTCTTTTTCTGTATATAAGCCATTTTTATTCAAGTCATAAAATAAACATTCTTTGTAAGAGGATTCTAATAACCCTGGACCTAAAGCAGAATGAACCTTGAATGAGTATTTTAATATTTGTTCTGTAAGATGATTGATATCTCCCATAAAAACTCCTTTACTCTGTGCAAAAACTCCCAATACTTTGTGGTTAAAACACTAAACCAACTCTATCACAGGTAATTTCCTCGCCTCATACTTACGCACTTCATCCGCTATATGTTTTATATGATCAGGTGTTGTTCCGCAGCATCCACCCACAATATTCAACCAACCATTCGCAGCCCACTCTTCAATAATATGCGTCGTTTCATGTGGTTGTTCATCATATTCTCCAAAAGCGTTTGGTAAACCCGCATTCGGATATGCTGACGTGTAACATGCTGCAATAGACGAAAGTTCTTCAACATGCGGGCGCATTTCCTGAGCACCCAATGCACAATTGAGTCCCACACTTAATGGATTTGCATGTGCGACAGAAGTATAAAAAGCTTCCAATGTTTGTCCGCTCAGTGTTCTACCAGACGCATCGGTAATTGTACCAGAAATCATTATAGGCAATTCAGGTTTACCAATTTTTCTAAAATAATTTTTTATTGCATAAATAGCAGCTTTTGCATTAAGCGTATCAAAAATTGTTTCTACCAATAAAATATCTACGCCTCCGTCAACTAATCCTGCTATTTGTTCAGTGTATGCTGCTACTACTTCATCAAAAGTAACAGCCCTAAAACCTGGGTTATTTACATCTGGCGACAACGATAATGTTTTATTTAAAGGCCCAATAGCTCCTGCTACATAACGAGGTTTAGCAGGATTTAATGCAGTGTATTTATCCGCAGCATGTCTTGCACATTTTGCAGATTCAACATTAAGTTCGTAAGCCAAAGATTGCATATCATAATCCGCTTGTGCAATAAGCGTGCTACTGAAAGTATTTGTTTCAATAATATCTGCACCGGCTTCTAAATACAACTCGTGGATACCTTCAATGATTTCAGGTTGGGTAATACTCAACAAATCGTTGTTACCTTTTACATCGGTATGCCAGTCTTTAAATCGTTCGCCTCTGTAATCTGCCTCTTCCAATTTATGGCGCTGTATCATGGTTCCCATTGCACCATCAATTATTAAAATTCTTTTGTCAAGTTCTTCCCGTATGTTCATAAAATAAAAATTTAGTTCCCTTTTACAAGAAAATAAAAAAATCAACTTTTTTACTAATGAAACGATTTGCAGATCCGCAGTGAAGTGTGTTGTAGGAAATGTATCTCGTTTATTAGTTCGGTTTTGTAAAATGCAAGAGGGTGAACAATAAACAAATCCTTTCTCTTACGGGTGCAAATATAATGCAGTTAAGCTTTGTAACAAAATGAAAAATCCTATTGGGTACCAATATAATTTTCAACAGGAATACGATTGCTGATACTTTTAGCAAGTGTCATTTCATCGGCGTACTCTAGCTCTCCTCCAAAAGCTATACCTCGAGCAATGGTAGTAATTTTTACTGAAATACCTTTTAATTTTCTCCCGATATAGTAAATGGTCGTATCTCCTTGAATATTTGGATTGAGGGCAAAAATAACTTCTTCAATCTCTTCATTCTTTATTCGATTTACCAGTGCATCAATAGTTAGTTGGTCAGGCCCTACGCCATCCAATGGAGAAATAATACCTCCAAGCACATGGTATAATCCACTAAATTGTTGGGTACTTTCTATGGCTATTACATCTCTTATGGTTTCTACAACACAAATTAGATTTTGCTTGCGCATAGGGTTTATGCAAATGTTGCAGGTAACGGTATCTGAAACATTAAAACAGCGGCTGCAAAATTTAATTTCGTTTCGCATTTTGCTTATAATATGACTAAACTGTTCTACTTCACTCTCCTCCTTTTTAAGTAGGTGAAGTACCAAACGCAAGGCAGTTTTTTTACCTATACCGGGTAATTTGGCAAACTCATTTACGGCATTTTCTAAAAGCTGAGAGGAGAACTGCATGTGTACAAAAATAGAGTAATGTAATAGTTTAATAATTGATTTAATAGATAAGTAAAGTAATTATGGTAAAGTATTGTACAATTTAAAAAAAGATAAAATGGAACCTTCATCACTATTATCGAAACGAGGTATTACTAATTGGCTTTTTTGAACTTCAGTAAGACCAAGGATTTCGGCAATGTTCTTACCGTTTTTCTTAATACTAGATAATTTGTCTTTTGTATTATCAAAATAGTAATACGAGTATAAAGTTTCAAAATGTTTCATTCTATTTCTATTAGCAAGGTCTGTATCGGCTTGTACTTTTTTTTCATATTTTTTTAAAAGAATTCCTTTTTTTGATTCTAATAATACTTCAAAATATTGTGTAGCACTTTGCTTTTTATAATTGCTAGCATTTACAAATCTTTTTTTAAAATTATTGTTATAAAAAAGTGTAAATTCTTTAATACTACCTGTAACATCTAAAGATTGGTTATTTTCTAAAAATGTAATTACCTGTGCATAAAGATTATATCGCATTTTTTGAACATTAAATGCACTATTATCGTTTAAAATTATTGAGCCGCTTACCCAACCTGTGTCTAAGAAAGGTGACCCCTTTACATTTTCACCATCTATTTTATATATTGTTTCATTTTCTTTATCAAATAAATTTGTAGATACAAATAATTCAGGAACCAAGGTATTTGCAGCCGCACCGCTTGGTTGAGCCTTAACAATAAAATTGACAAATAATAGAAAGAACAATCCGGTGTAATGTTTCATAATGTATGTTTTTATAAATTTATTTCTCTCTCGTTATCCCAATCTGCCCTTACCGACAATTTTTGTGGGAGCGTTACCGCAATTTCTGGCTGTAATTTTTTATTATAATCCCCTGGAGTCCATTTGCCATTTTTATCTGTATCATACAAAATTCTAATATCATACTCGCCAGGAGGAAATAAATTATTTGACCACTCTTTTGCAGTTAGTGGAAAGGAAAATTTGATTGCTTCTCCGCTTAAAAATTGCAAAATAGGGTTTTTATTTAATTCCAAATCATTAAACCTGAGTACTAATTTTCCGTAATCTTCTTTTCTTTTTGTGGCAAAACGAATGGTATCATTTTTAGTCAACTCTTTACCAAGTGTGTCTAAAACTGCATCTTTGTTCACAAATAAAATAAGTGATTCTTCTACCTGCCATTTTTTATCTATTGTCAATTTTTTCAATGATGTATCCAATGAATATTTTAAGCCATTTATCTTGTTGTAAAAGGTATCAGTAATATAGATTTTACTCGTGTCATAAGACTTTAATGCAGTACTAAAATAAATTTCCAAAGGCTCCAAAATGTCCTTTGTTTTTGTAATATTATTGCTATAACTCAATTTCTTCTCCTTAATAACTTTTTCAGGCAATGAATTGTTTGGTTTATCTGTTTCTTTTGCTGTTGCAAACGCAAACAAAGTGATACTTTCACTTTTAGCTGCAGAAACATCTTCATTAGCAAAAGCAAATAACTCGCTTTCAGAATTATAGGTTTTACCACCATCTCCATCTTTCAATGCATACACTTTAAAATCCGCAGCAGGTAAATTTTTAAATGAAAAACTACCGTCTCCGTTTACTTTACTAATATAGTTTGGTTTCTTTTTCTTTACAGTACTATCTACCGCATTTCGGTAGAGCAATATCATTAAAGTGCTATCTATCTTTCCTGTTTCTGCAAGTATAACTTTTCCAGATATTGTAGAAGAATCTATATAAGCTCCAGTAGAAAAAACGTAAGAAAAGTTTTTAAAAATATTGGCTTCATTTATATCTCTTATTGCATCTCCAAAATTTATTGTGTACGTGGTATTTGGTAAAAGTGAATCTCTGAATTTTAAGTTAATCGTTTTAGGATTTGCAGTAATATTGGGATTTCTAGATTGAAGCGGAGAAATAATTAAATTCTGTTGTAGGTTTTGTAAGTCAATGTATTCATCAAACGTGAGGGCAATTTTATTACTAATTACATTTTTACTTCCATTAGTTGGATTTGCTCTTACAAGTTTTGGAGCTATAGTATCTTTAGGACCACCTTGAGGTAAACCAATTTGTCCACAGCTACTCAAAAAAAACGAAAGCCCTATCACTATCGTCATTACTAATACAAAACCAAAAAAATTAATCAATCTCATTATACTTATAAGAATTTCGTCAAAATTAACATGTTAATCTCAACTGATTGAAATAATATTGCAACATAATGTTATAATACATTTTAATTTTGACCCAAAAATAAATCAATATGAAAAAATTTGCTACTTTAATGTTTGCTTTGGCGGTAATCCAATGCGCTTTTGCCCAAGCTTATGAAGGACAAGTTGATTACAACAAAAAAAGTCAGGCGGCAGCATTAGTTGAGTTTAAATATCCGCAAGAAATAATTGAAACTACCCTAAAAGATAAACTTGAACGCCAAGGATTAAAAGTTAAAAATAATAAAGGCTTCATGATTGTATATAACGCAGTTATAAACAGTATCAGTAATACTCCCATGGATTATGCCTTTCAGGTTGATAAAAAAAGTAAGCGTGAAAAAGAAACAATTGTTATTGCACTTGTTATTACAACCCCAAGCGCTGCAGGGGATGTAAATACGACACAAGATAATTTGGAAAAGGCCAAGTCATTTTTAAATGACTTGGCACCTTCAATAGATGGGCTCAATACAAACACTATGTTTACAGAGCAAGAAAAAGTATTAGCTAAGGCTCAAAAGAAATATAAAAACTTACAGGACGATCAAAGTAGTTATGAAAAAAAGATAAAAAACTTAGAAGAAGACTTAAGGAAAAATGCAAGAGAACAAGAATCTCAACTTGCAGAAATTAAACGCCAGCAAGAGATTTTAGATGCAATTGGTGCAAAAAAGAAATAGGTGCTCTGTCTTTTCTTCCTTGAAAAGCGATGAGAGATTGAAGTAAAGATTCGAATTTTTACAAAAAATAAAAAGCAATTATTTTAAAAGGTAATTGCTTTTTATTTTGATAAATCTATTATTCCGGTACAAAAATCATTGAAATAGAATTTACGCAATGCCTTGTATTCTTTTCGGTAAATCTTTCACCCTCAAAAACGTGCCCTAAATGCCCACCACAATTGTCACATACAATCTCTACCCTGCGCCCATCGGCATCAGGCACTCGTTTTACAGCGCCCATAATTTCTTCATCAAAACTTGGCCATCCGCAATGGCTATCAAATTTATTTGCTGATTTATATAAAGGCGTGTTGCATTGTCTGCATATATATGTTCCAGGCAATTTGTTATTGGTTAATGCACCTACAAAAGGCCTTTCTGTTCCTTTTTGTAGAATTACATAAGCTTCTTCGGGTGTAAGATCGTTGTATGCCATAGTTTTTATTGAAAGTTAATCATTAATCAAATCATATACCTTTTTCACTCTAAAAAGGATTGATAAACGGCTAGCAAATATCATCATTTAACAATATTACAATATAGCTTTCTGTTTTTCTCCTTGCTATACGGCTAAAAAAGCTTACTTTTGCACCCTCAAAACAAGCCCTAGTCAATTTTAGGGCAATAAAAAACACAAATGAATATACGCAACATTGCAATTATTGCACACGTAGATCACGGAAAAACAACATTGGTAGATAAGATTTTACATTCTACAAAAGTTTTCAGGGACAACCAAGATACAGGAGATTTGATTATGGATAGCAACGATCTTGAAAGAGAGCGTGGCATTACCATTTTTAGTAAAAATGCAGCTGTAGTTTACAAAGACTATAAAATAAACGTTATTGATACTCCGGGTCACAGTGATTTTGGTGGTGAAGTGGAGCGTGTACTTAAAATGGCTGATGGTGTTATTTTGTTGGTAGATGCTTTTGAAGGTCCAATGCCACAAACTCGTTTTGTATTGCAAAAAGCTTTGGCTCTTGGTTTAAAGCCAATGGTTGTTATCAATAAAGTAGATAAACCAAACTGCCGCCCTGATGAAGTGCATGATGCGGTTTTCGAATTATTTTTTAACCTAGATGCTACAGAAGAGCAACTTGATTTCCCTACATTTTATGGTTCGGGTAAAAATGGTTGGTTCAATGATTCATTGACAGAAATAGACAATATTTTTCCATTGTTAGATGGTGTTATTAAATACGTGCCGGCGCCAAAAGTAAACGAAGGTTATTTGCAAATGCAAATTACCTCTTTGGATTATTCTTCTTTTCTTGGTCGTATTGCTGTAGGTAAAATAGCTCGTGGTGTTATAAAAGATAGCCAACAAATTGCTTTGATGCAAGCAGATGGCAGCATCAAAAAAATGAAAATTAAGGAATTGTACGTTTTTGAAGGAATGGGCAAAAAGAAGGTAACCGAAGTAATTGCCGGTGATATTTGTGCAGTAGTAGGACTTGAAGATTTTAACATTGGAGATACCATTGCAGATGTAGAAAACCCTGAAGCATTACCATTAATAAGTGTAGATGAACCTACCATGAGTATGTTGTTTAGTATTAATAACTCTCCGTTTTTTGGTAAAGAAGGTAAGTTTGTTACTAGTAGGCATTTGAGGGATAGATTAATGAAAGAAACAGAAAAAAACCTTGCCTTAAGGGTAGAAGATACGGATGGTGCTGATAGCTTTTTAGTTTTTGGTAGAGGTATTCTTCACCTTGGTATCTTAATAGAAACTATGCGTAGAGAAGGTTTTGAGCTTACAGTTGGGCAACCACAAGTTTTGGTAAAACAAGTAAACGGTGCAAGACACGAACCTTATGAAGTATTGGTAGTAGATGTTCCATCAGAATATAGTGGTAAAGTAATAGACCTTGTAACACAACGTAAAGGGGAAATGCTTATCATGGAAACTAAAGGTGAAATGCAACATTTGGAGTTTGATATCCCATCTCGTGGCTTAATAGGTTTGCGTAGCACCATGCTTACAGGCACAGCAGGCGAAGCTGTAATGGCTCATCGTTTTAGCGAATACAAACCTTGGAAAGGACCAATACCTGGTCGTAACAACGGCGTATTGCTTAGTAAAACAACTGAAAAAACAACTGGTTATTCTGTAGATAAATTACAAGATCGTGGGCGTTTCTTTGTAGATCCAGGAGAAGATGTGTACACAGGGCAAATAATTGCAGAGCATATCAAACCAGGTGATTTAGTAGTAAATGCTACAGAGGCAAAAAAACTTACCAATCACCGTGCAAGCGGAACAGATGATGCAAGTAAAGCTGCACCAAAAATTCAAATGAGTTTAGAAGAATGTATGGAGTACATACAAGGAGATGAATGTATTGAAGTAACACCTAAAAGCATAAGACTTCGAAAAACAATTTTGAACGAAGATGAGCGTAAAAGAATAAGTAAATCTATGAGTGCAGAAATGGCTTAAGATTTTTGAGTATAATTTTGAAACCGCCTTGTTAGAAATAATAAGGCGGTTTTTTACACCCCGAATATTTCAATGTAACTCTATTAAGAACCGAGACATACAATTAATGAAAGCAAGGCATAAAAAGTAATCGCAAGAAAATTGTGATAAATAATTAGTTTTTCAGTACTTTGCTTTTTGCTTTATAAAAGATTAGGAACGGAATTTTTAGCATGAAACTACGATGTGTAAAGCTTGAAAAACAATTTCATTACCAAATGTGATACTATTTTCTTCAAATTCTCTTTTTACTTTATATTTTTTATAAAAAAAAGAAATGCAAGCACCCAATAAACTCACTAGAACCAATCCTCCTATGTCAACTTGCACATCCGTCATTTAATAATATCAAAGTAGTTAATCATTTCTTTAGTGTCTTACCTCCTACTCGCTATCAACAAATTCAAATCTGTAAATTTTAAAGTAAATTTTTCACTCAAGTAAAAATTGGTAAGTGCACCTTTAAAAATATAAATACCACTCCTGATATTTATTTTATGCCAAATAGTTTTATCCATACCACCATCTTCGGCAGTTTCTAAAAGCAATGGCATTAGTACATTGCTAATAGCATGCGATGCCGTACGTGCAAAGCCGCTTGGGATATTAGGAACACAATAATGTATTACATCGTATTTTGTAAATGTTGGGTTTTTATGGTTGGTAACATTGCTCGTTTCAAAACAACCACCATGATCTATACTCACATCCACTATCACACTTCCTTTGCGCATATAACTCACCATTTCTTCTGTAACAACAAGCGGGGTTTTACCACCTTCGCTACTTAAAGCACCCACAGCTACATCGCAGGTTTTTAATTGCTTTGCTAATATTTTAGGCTCTATCACTGATGTCCACAAACGCACACCCATATTATTTTGTAATCTTTTTAGCCGGTAAATACTGTTATCAAAAATCTTTACGCTTGCACCCATTGCTAATGCGGCACGTGCAGCATATTCACCTACAATACCTGCGCCTATAATGATAACTTTTGTTGGAGGTATGCCGCTTATCCCTCCTACTAAAACACCTTTTCCATTGTTAGCATTGCTAAGGTATTGCCCTGCAATAAGTATTACAGCAGATCCTGCAATTTCACTCATACTTCGTACAATGGGATTGTGCCCTGTATCGTCTTTCAAATTTTCGAAACTTAGTGCAGTAATTTTTTTTTCCATCATTTTTGCCAAAATTTCTCGCTTCATTTCAGCAAGATGTATAGGTGAAATGATGTATTGATTTAGTTTTAGCAACTCACATTCTTCTAAACTAACAGGAGCACTTTTTACCAAAATATCAGCTTCGAACACTTGTGCTTTGTCGTAACATATTTTTGCTCCAGCTTCACTGTAATCATGATCCGTAAAATTTGCTCCTCCACCTGCATTAGTTTCTACCAATACCTTATGACCGTTTGCTACAATTACACTTACTGCATCTGGTGTGAGGGCAATTCTGTTTTCATTAAACGAATCTTCCTTTGGTATGCCTATAAAAAGATTTCCCTTTTTTGGTTTTATATCTAAAGTCTCTTCAAGCGTTTCGTATGTTAGAGATGGAGACACAAAAGGTTTAGTTGTTGCCATGTTTAGCGTTAAAGGTTTATCGTTATTGGTAAATTGTTATGAGTTAATCGTTATTTGGTGAACTTTAAAATAGAAAGCTTTTGCAATAAGACAATAGAACTAATAAAATAATTATTCCGGCTTTTCGGCTTACCGG
>JANMFB010000287.1:0-5412 GCA_031377605.1 Ferruginibacter sp. | reverse complement strand
CAAAGCAACGGTAAATCCGGTATAAGGCTGGGTACTATTTTTCGTTATTACACGTAAAGTCATTGCATTAATATTTGTAGCAAAATTAATTCCTGCATTGTTTAACTCAGCTTTACTAAAAAGTCCTTGGATCCTATATTTTTGTAAATTACTCGCAAAAGGAGTTTGGGCGGATGCATTGCCCTCGTATGCTCCAATTACAAAATTTCCTGTTGAAGATGCTATGGGTGCTACATCATTATCATTAATAGTAAAAGCAAATGTTTGATTAGAAATACCAGCTTGGGCATTGGTAGTCCCAGATATAGTATAATTAAGTGTAAAAGTTTCGGCGCTCTCACTTGCAGCATCATCATAAATGCGCACAGTAAAAGGACGTGGCGTTGCAACCCCATTTGCAAAAGTTAATGTTGGGGTTAAAATAACATAATCTTGATTTTGAGTAGCCGTTCCTCCACCTACTACACCAAGGGTAACAGTTGCAGCCCCTGTAGGCGGATTAGCAATCGTCATATTATAGGTGTAATCTTTATAACCTCTACATGCAATCGAACTTACCGTAGTTTCCACTTGTGAATCCGTAGCAGTTTGAAACTGTATATCGGGTGTTGTTACTATTGGTATAATGGCCGTCCATAAACCTCTACCATGTGTTGCAGCTGCAATTGTACCATCTAGTGCTCGGTATTTCAACATATCTGTTCTCACATTAGGAAAAGTTGTATTGGCGGTCCAAACGGTAGAAAATCCATTAATCAAGTTTGTTTCCCACACGCCAGTTTCAGTTGCAATAATGGCTTTTGTGTTATCGCCGGGGTAAAACATAGCCCAACGCACAGGCATATCAGGCAAATTACCATCACAACCCGACCAGCTTGTTCCACCATTGGTACTCACCCAAACACTATTTACACCGTAGTTAGATAGAACTGCAATTAAATTGTTATCACTTGTTCCTTGATTAATACAAGAAACGGTACCTGAGGGAATACCCGTAGACCTGTCAATTCCAGCTGATCCATTAGCAATGGTATTAGCAGCATCTACTTGTACTATTCTACCTGCATCGGTTCCTAAATATACTCTATTAGCTGTAAATGGTGATACGCTAACAGCAGTTACACTTCCTACTAAATTAGAAATACCTACTACCGCTGATGTACTGCCAGATTGTGGATTGGTCCAACGACGGTAGCTTGCCGCTACATCTCCACAGTACATTATATTTGCTGCATTATCGTAATCAAATGGATTAATGAATTGGCCAGTACCAGTATTTAAGGTTACCGTAGTCCATGATGCTCCACTATTGGTGCTACGGCGATAAACATTAAACACATAAGAACCAAATTGAAACTGAGGTTCATTTTGATCTATGGCCACAAATGCGCCATCACCACCTGTAACCTCTACTGTATTGCTTAACCCAGGGTTATTAAATTGATGTACTCCGTTATCTTGAGCACCTGCTAAAAAATAATTGGTAAGTGTAGGATGTATGGCACAAGAATAAAATTGTTTTATTCTTAAATCTTGATTACGATCTCTTATGGTAACCCCTCCGTTAGAAGAGTAGTGGATACCGCCATCACAACCAAAAATTAATTTGTTACCTCCATCATACCATAGTATTTTATGTACATCTGCGTGTACATACTGGTTTACAGGAGTTGATCCTACCCATGTGGAAATTTGAGACCAATTTATTCCTCCGTCCGTTGTTTTCCATGTGTCGAGCGCTCCCACTATACATTCGTTGGTATTTGCAGGGTTAATATCTGCTGCTAAATTATACCAACCTTGTCCCGATGCCCAACCTGCATTTGGCTGCCCTACAGTAGCTGCCCAATTAGCCCCTCCATCGGTTGATTTATAAATGGTAGGAACTTCATATAAGGCATTGGCAGGTAGGGCAAACAAAGCATTTCCTTTACAAGCAATTTCGGCACGCATAGCAAACGAAGGGAAGGCGGTTGTTGGAGATGTCCATGTACCGGAGGTAACAGTTGCAGGAATATCTGTAAAACGATATGCTTGGGTAGTAAAGATCCCTGAAACCACGTGTAATCTACCCGCGGCTGAAGTAGAACTTATTTCTAAATCGCAAATATCTGCTACTAAACCTGCTGGCGTAATATTTGTCCAAGCGGCTCCACCACTAGCGGCAGTGGATCGTAACAAGCCAGATCCACGTGTAGCTAAATATATGTTTCCTTGAAAATCGCACAAAATTCTAGTGCAAAATGTATAGGTACTAGTACTTGCGAGATAATTCCAAGTTGCACCTCCATCTGTACTTTTAAACACACCATTCCCTCGAACGGCATCTATATTGTAATAAGATTCACCCGTACAGAAATACATAATGTTTCTAAACCCAGGTCTTGGATCTTGGCAAATATCTGAAACTGCTAGATTACTTAGGTAATCATTTACCAAAATCCAATTTGCAGGAGCAGTTGTAATATCGGTTGTTTTCCAAAGCCCGCCATTTACTCCCCCTATCCAAACTGTTTTACGTGTGACATCATTAGAGTCTACCATTATAGCTCTTACCCTACCAGAAGTAAGACCACTGTTTGCTCTTGTGTTTCCATTAGAAGGTCCTGGCACATCACTGTTTGGTCCTCTTTCTATCCAGTTTAAGGCTGTAATACCTCTTGAAGCAAAGTTGTCCGATTTAGATTCTTCTGTTTGCTCTATGGCGGCTAGCAATCTTTCTCTAGGTACAGTGCCTGTAGCAGGGTCTTTGGTACGATTAAATTCAAAAGCCGCAGCTTTATCGGGGCCATCGTACAAATCGTTTTCTTCGCTTTCATTATGGGAAATATTTGTAGAACAACCTGAAAAAATTATAAGAAAACTAAGAAATAGGGACGCAAAAAGAGCGTTTGTTTTTAACATGGAATTAAAATTTTCTCTAAAGTTATTGAAAAGTATTTCTTGTTTTGTACAATTGAAGGTAAATAATATGAGAAAAATAACTACAAGATTAAAAATGACCTATTTAAGTACTTATACATTTCTTTCAGTAAAAGATACCACCTATACCGATAGAATTAAAGAAATCTAACTTGAGCTATTTTAGGGCTTCTTCGAAAGGAAAGAAAATATTTATAAGTGGTATTTTCTCCTTTACTTAACCGTAACTGTTCCACTACTACTCTCCTTTTTTTGTACGTTTGTAGCACCACCTGTATAAGAAATATCTGCAGAACTACTAGCAGATGCATTTATTGCCAAACTGGCAAACAAAATAACGGTACTACTGCTGCTTGCATTTGCTGTTACTGTCTCTGCCTTCAGTTGTTGCATATCTACATCGCTGCTGCTGCTGGTATTTATATCAATTTGTTTTGTTCTGCCACTCAATGTTAAATCAGCACTGCTGCTTGCATCAATAAAAATGGAAGGAACGTCTAATTGTAATTTCATTTCTGAAGAGCTACTGGCTTTAAGAGTGATTTTATTAGCCGAAGTTAATGTACTTAGGGAAGTTATTTCTGCAGATGCGGAAGTGCTTAAACTTTTATATTCCGGTGAAATCAACCGAACATGAAGGGTTGCATTGCGAAGACTTGAATGTCTTTTAAGCCTAATGGTAAGCGTACCACCTGCACTTTCTGTCTCTATGTATTGTATGATATTGTCATCAGCTTCTACTACTACTTCGCTTTTGTCGCCCTGTTGCACTTCTACATCTATAGAACCAGTCACATTGACAGAGGTAAATGGAGCAAGATTTCTTGTTTCTGTAACTATTGTCCCACTTCCTCTTCTTGAATAATTACAAGAAATTGCAGAAACGATGATTGCAAATAATAATACTTTTTTCATGTCTTTTGATTTAAGAAATAAAAGTAGGTAAATAAATCATGGGATTGAACTCAGTAAAGTACAATAGGCTTTATTTGGGGATTGTTGGCGACAAAGAGGGATTAAACAACAAGTTTTTAATTCGATACTTATTTAGTTTAGTTATTTAAGGTATTTTTTCTTCTTATTTTCGTACTACATGATAAAGATTATTTACCCAAATAAAAAACCTCCTATAAAAACAGATGCAGGTAAAGAATATATTTTTTGTGTAGTACGCAAACGTTGGTTTATAATTACTCCTGAAGAATGGGTGAGGCAAAATTTTTTACTATACTTACATCATAATTTAGGTTATGCCTTATCAATCATTGCTGTGGAAAAACAATTGGTGATAGCTGAAGTTAAAAAGAGATTTGATATTGTTATTTATAAAAATGGGGAGCCTTTTATAATTGTAGAGTGTAAAGAAATGGGTGTGCCTTTATCTGACAATACCATTACACAGGTATTAAATTACAATACTACCATACAAGCACCCTTTATAATAATTACTAATGGAAATTACTGTAAGGGTTTTATGAGAGAGGGAGATAGTTTTTATGAAATAACGGAACTCCCAATTTGTGAATAGTTAGTCAATACCTCCCATGTATTCGTTATAGTCCAATTGCATTGGCCTAAACAAATACTTAAGCGGTATTATACCGAAAGTCTATTGGGCTACATATCGATACAATTGGTATAGGCTATGTAAAAAAAATGATTGTTGAAGAAGTACACACAAAAAAATATCTTTCTTTTTTAAATTTTTGTAACCCAGAAAATATATTTCCGAAATCACTTTGTGTTCATAATTCTAAAGGTAAGATTTACCCTTGCTGCTTTTACTTTAGTAGATTTTGTGAGCCTATGAAGCCAATAGGTTTGCGTTTCATCTCTCATAGCAAGTAAGCTCCCATTTTCTAGCATGATTGAAACTGTTTGCCCTGTTGCTTTATGTTTAAACATAAATTTTCTCTCTGCTCCAAAACTAAAAGATGCAATACAACCATTTTTTAATAACTCTTTTTCTCCATCACTGTGCCATGCCATAGCTTCATCACCATTGTGATATAAATTTAGCAAACAAGAGTTGTACTGAACCCCTGTTTTTTCTTCTGCTATTTTTTTTATTTCGAGTAATTCTTTATTCCAAGCTAAAGCGTGTTTCGTAACTTTTGAATAAGTATATGAAAATCCTTCGTCTCCATACCAAGCAACTTTTCTTTTGGTGATAATCTTTTTACCAAAAATAATTGCTTCGTCGTTTTTCCATTCGATATTATGCAATAATAAGTCTGTATAATCGATGGCTTTTTTGTAATCAATTATTTTGCCGTAATAATTTACGGTCCCATCAAATGGTAGTAAATTAATATCTTCATGTTCACCAAATAAATTCATTGATTTGTTGTATCTGTTTTAATTATAAGAAATGATCTGAAGATGCAGAATATTAAAACAAGTTATTCAAAAGGTTGTTTGAAAGTAAGAGTGAAATCTACTATGGTTATAAGAGCCATAATAATAATTTTATTTCTTCTTTGAAGTGCT
>JANMFB010000276.1:0-15874 GCA_031377605.1 Ferruginibacter sp. | reverse complement strand
CAAAGCAATTACGGCAAAGTACGGTTGTGTATTTATAGAAATTACCGAGGCCTATAAGTTAGATGCTGCTAAGGAAGATTTTCTGGCTGCAGATTTACTGCATCCTTCTGCAATAGAGTATAAAAAATGGGCAGAGAAGTTGTCTAGCGAAATTATTTCTCTTCATTTTCTCTAAAACGTTTTGCTATTATTTTAAGGCCCTCATCAGCCATGTTAGAACTCTTTTTTAGTAGTGCAACAAAAGCATTTACTTCTTTTTCTTTTGCGGGGCATCCTATATTGGATCCATCAACGAAACTATCTCCCAATAAATTTCCTTTTGGATTTAAAATAACAAAAAAAGGAAGGCCTTCTTTCTCTCCTTTATATTTTGTGAGTATCAAATCTGCTCCATGTGTTTCTAGCTTTTTATTTTGAGGAGTTTCTTGTACTGTAAGGTGAATTGTAACGTAATTATTTTCAAAATAATTTTTAGTATTTATGTCCTCCATCGATTTATCCATACGCTTACACCAACCACACCAACTTGCGTGAAAAATTACAAATACGTTTTTATTTTCTTTAGCTGCTTTTTTGAATGCTATATTTAAAATTTCTTGTGCGTTTTGATTATTATTTTGAGCTACACAAAAATTAGTAAAAAGCACTAACCCCGATGTGATTAAAAAACTTTTCATAAAAATATTTTAAAAGTAAAGTAGTGAAGTGTTTTTTAAGATGATATTAAATAACTTTCCATTTCATGTTGGTATTGCCGTGCAATTTCTGCAGCTTCATCTGCAAAATTTTCTCCACTGCCTGCGTAAATAATTGCACGACTAGCATTTATTAGCAAGCCACAATCCTTGTTCATGCCGTATTTGCTTACCTCAGCAAGGCTTCCACCTTGAAACCCTACACCAGGAACCAATAAAAAGTTATCGGGAATAATGCTACGTATATTTTCTAGTTCTATCGCTTGTGTTGCTCCAATTACAAACATGAGGTTATTTTTATTGCCCCAATTACTTATTGTTTTTATTACTGTTTCGTAAAGTTTTTTAGAAGGTAATTGGCTGTTTTGATCAGGTACAACTTTCAACATTTCAAAATCATTTGCTCCTTTATTGCTTGTAAGCCCAAGCACAATTGTCCATTTGTCTTCATATGCCAAAAACGGACGAATACTATCTTCTCCCATGTATGGCGCAACAGTGATAGCATCAAATTTCAATGTTTCAAAAAATGCTTTTGCGTATTGGGAAGAGGTGTTGCCTATATCACCTCGCTTGGCGTCTGCAATTTTAAAATGGGTTGATGGAATATAATTTACTGTTTCCTCCATGGCTTCCCATCCTTTGCTGCCAAGGGCTTCATAGAAAGCAGTATTTATTTTATAGCTTACACAATAGTCTTTTGTAGCATCTATAATGGCTTTATTAAAATCTACAATGGCATTTTTGTTTTGCTTTAGATGTGTAGGTATTTTATCAATATCTGTATCAAGGCCTACACATAAGTAAGATTTTTTTGTATTGATTTGTTCTATGAGCGTATTTCGATGCATATTGTTTTTTTAGGGTAAATTAGATTTCATTTTTGCTGCAATAAAGTGATCGCTGAAATTATTTCTTTCTTCTAAATGTTTGATAATGCTTTGTTGTTCTGCTAAAGTTTTATTTTGGCTTAGTTTAAATGTTGCGTCCATTTTAACCACTTCTATTTTAAAACCTACAATAGCTTTGAGCAAATTTTTAATATAATCTTCTGGTATTTTATCGAATGATGCTGTATTGTTTTCCCCTACATATTTATCTGTTACACTTTTTAATGCAGATAGCGTACCTGCATCATTTGTAAAACTAATTTTGCCTTTTATGTGTACAGCCATATAATTAACGGTACTTGCTGTAGCCGGTTTATCGCTCCAAGCAGCGCTTATGTATGCAGGGGGGCTATTAAATATTACCAATATATTTTCGTTTTTTTCAAAGGCAATATGATGATCTGTTTTGCGCATTAAATGTCCTGTAAGGAAAAGCTTATCGCCTTCGTTTATTAGCTCTAGCGGTAAATGTGTGGCTACCGGAAAATCATTGCCTACACCAATCAACGTTGCTAGTGCATTTTCTTCAATAAATGCAAATATTTTTTCTAAATCTGTTTCGGTAAAGTCTGGTATTTTATACATCTAAAATTTCTTTTAGTTTTTGTGCGAAAATGTAAACGTCTTCAAAACTATTATATAAAGGTACAGGTGCTATTCTTATTACATTAGGCTCTCTCCAATCTGCAAAAATGCCTTCGGGTAATAGTTTATCGAAAACTGATTTAGCATTATGCTGTATAGACATAGATACTTGTGAACCATGTTTACCTTCGGATTGTGGTGTAAGGATGGTAAATTTTTCTTCTGGTTTATTTATTTCGTTTAGGCAGAACAGTAAATAATTACTTAGTGATTTGCTTTTTTCTAAAATATTTTCAAACCCTGCTTCTTCAAAAATTTCTAACGATGCATAATGAGCTGCTAGCTGCATTATAGGAGCAGTACTCATTTGCCAAGCTTCTGCTGATGCGGGTGCAGTAAACTTATCTTCCATTTTGAAACGATTTTTTTCATCATTCCCCCACCAACCTTCTAGTCTTTTTAAATTTGCGTTAGCAATATTTTTTTCGTGTATAAATGCACCAGCAATAGCACCAGGTCCACTATTCAAATATTTGTAACTACACCAGCAAGCAAAATCTACTCCCCAATTATGAAGTTCTAATTTTATATTACCTGCTGCGTGTGCAAGATCAAAACCGGCAAAGGCGCCTACTTTATGCGCTGCAGCGGTTATTGCTTCCATATCAAAAACCTGTCCAGTATAATAATTTACGCCACTAAATAAAACGAGTGCTGTTTCGCTACCATGTTCTTCTATTGCTTTTATAATATCTTCATGCTGTATGATTTCTTCACCATCACGTGGGTGTACTTCTATCAAACAATCTTCTTTTTGTAAGTTGTGTAATTTTAATTGCGATTGCATGGCGTATTGGTCTGATGGAAATGCCTTTGCTTCGCAGATAATTTTATATCGGGTAGCTGTTGGTTGAAAAAACGAAATCATCAATAAATGTAGATTCACAGTTAGGTGATTCATTACTACTAACTCGTGTTCTTTTGTTCCTACAATTTTACTGAGTGGGTTCGTAATTTTTTTATGGTACTGTAGCCAAGGGTTATCGCCCATAAAAAATCCTTCTACGCCAAAATTTGCCCAGTCTTCCATAATACAAAGCACTTCGTTTTGTGTAGTTTTTGGTTGAAGTCCTAAGGAGTTACCCAAAAAATATTGCGCATGATCTTCCTTTAAGTAAGGAATATAAAATTTATCTCTAAATGATTTTAGTTTGTCTTTACTGTCAAGTTCTTTTGCGTAAGATAGCGAAAGTTGCTGTTGCATATTTTTTAATTAAATAAGTTTGGATAATCACTAATTATTCCATCTACACCCATTGCTTTTAGTTCGGCTATTTTATTTTTATCATTCACCGTCCAAGGAATTACTTTTATATTTTTTTGATGACATTTTTTTATTAATGTATCATTTACTAGAACATAAGCTGGACTATAAGTGGTAGGATTAAAACCAAGTGCTTGTATTTGTTCATCTAATGTTCTCTTATCAAAATCTTCTACAAGCATTGCAGTTGCCATTGTTGGGTATTGCTTGTGTAAATATTGTAACGTTCTAAAGTCGAAAGACTGTATTGTTATATAATCTTCCATTCCATTTTCTTTAATTATTTTCATTAACAAATCAACAAACTCCGCAGGTGCAGGATGAAAAATATTATCTGTTTCGGGTTGTGTTTTTGTTTCAATATTAAAAAATGGAAATGGTCTTTTGCTTGTCTTCATGTACGCTTTTACAGCAGCAAAAAGATCTTTAAGCAAAGGCTTTACTGCTTTTATTTTTGCTTGTTGTGCAAAACGAGGATGTGGCTTTATGCCCACATCATACTTTACAATAGAATCGTAATTCATTTTGTATAAATTATAATTCTTTTCTTCTTGTTCGCTAATAAAACTACCATCTGGTTTTGTAGTTATTTCATGATTAAAAAATGGCTCGTGACTTAGTAAAGCTTGTTTGTCTTTACTAAAAGAAATATCCATTTCTAAAGTAGTAACTCCTAAATCCAATGCGTTGATCATAGCGGGGGTTGTATTCTCTGGCATTAAACCACGGCAGCCACGGTGGCCTTGAGTTTCAAAAGTGGATAATGGTTTTGCAGTTGTCATTTTGGTGTTGTTACAAGAGGTAGTAAGATACAAAGCAAGAAGTAAAAGTGGTAATAATTTTCTTGGCATAATTTATTTTATAATCTATTCTACAATAAAAGCTCAAAAAAGTTCCGCTGCTCAATCTAGCCTGTATAGAAGCGGTAATTTTTTTGTGTTTTCCTGTGAGCCGGCATTAGCGGGAGAAGCAGGGCAATGCAAAAAAAGATTATAGCGAATAGCCGGAAACTGAAGCTCAAAAAAATACAACTACTCACGCTCCAAAAATGCAAGCTACACCAACACCTTCTGCACTTCTGTTGCTGGCATATTTGCATTTCTCATGGCTATTCCTCTCACTGCATTTCCTGCAAATTCTTCAAACGCCTTTTTGCCAATGGCTTCATCGCTAACCATTACAGGTACACCAATATCTCCTCCTTCTCTTATGCCTTGCACAATGGGTATTTGTCCAAGAAACGGAATGTCAAATTCTTCTGCCAAATGCTTGCCACCATCTTTTCCAAAAAGATAATATTTGTTGTCTGGCAATTCGGCAGGAGTAAAATAACTCATGTTTTCTACCAATCCTATTACCGGAACTTTTAGTTGCGCTTGAGAGAACATGGCAATTCCTTTTTTAGCATCTGCCAATGCAATAAGCTGCGGTGTGCTTACAACAATTACGCCTGTTACAGGTACTGTTTGTACAATTGTAAGATGTATATCGCCTGTGCCAGGTGGCATATCTATTACCAAATAATCTAGTTCGCCCCAATCTACCTCGCTTACAAATTGTTTGATAGCGCTGCTCACCATTGGGCCACGCCATACCACCGCTTGTTTTTCATCTATCAACAAACCTATACTCATTACTTTTATACCAAATTTTTCTATGGGCACTATCAAACCCTTGCCACCGTTGTCTTTCATCAAAGGCCTTTCGCCACGTATGCCAAACATAATATGCTGGCTTGGCCCATAAATATCTGCATCCATAAGACCAACTTTGGTATTACCATCAGCAGCTAGTGCAAGTGCTAGATTAGCAGCAACAGTGCTTTTGCCTACCCCACCTTTTCCACTCACCACTGCTATAATATTTTTTACTCCACTTAGTATTGCCCCACCATCTTTTCTATTGCTCGTTGTGTTACTTGTAAAATTTACGGTTACTACTGCTTCTTTATTTACCAATATTTTTACTGCATTTATACAAGCATTTTGTATATGGTCTTTCATAGGGCAAGCAGGTGTTGTTAGCACTACTGTAAAGGATACGTTGAGCCCATCAATTACTATGTTTTTTACCATATTTAGGGTTACGAGATCACTGCCTAAGTCTGGTTCTTGTACATTGCTCAATGCTTTTAAAATATCTTCTTGTGTCATTATATTGTTGTCAAAATAGCTTTCGGGACTTATATTTGTGAAGTATTTTGCTCCACACCGAAATTTCTTGTTAAAAAATTTTTTCTTGCGCAAAATTAAACAATGATATGCTTACTTTGTTACAAATTATAAGCACTGCATTTCGTTTTGCAGAAAATTATAGACTGAAATGGTAATAAACACATGAAAAAACTTTTACGGTACTTTGTTTTTTTGATTTTTCTTGCGCCTATAGCAGCGCATGCACAGTTTGAATCTTTTAAGGACTCCGTAGTGCAATTGTATGGTGTGGTAATGTCTGCAGATAGTTTAATGCCTGTACCCTCTGCTAGTATTATGATAAAAGGGCAAAATAGAGGAACAATATCTAGTTTTGATGGTGTATTTAGCATTGTAGCATTAAAAGGTGATGTGGTGGTGTTTACAAGTATAGGTTATAAGCCTATAAGCGTAACAATACCTACAAATTTGGTAGGAAACCAACATAGTATTATACAACTGATGGTGACAGATACCGTTTATTTGCCTGCCACCATTATAAAACCTAGGCTTACTAGAGAACAATTTGAAAGAGATTTTATTAATAATCCCGTACCAGACGATCAGATAGCTATAGCACAAAAAAATACCAACGCACAAACCCGTAGAATTCTTATGGCAACTTTACCTTCCGATGGAAGAGAAGCGTCTAACCTTTACCTAAGACAACAAGCTCAAAAAATGTCCTATGCTGGGCAAATAGCACCGCAAAATATCTTTAATCCATTTGCTTGGAATGAATTTATAAAGGCGTGGAAACGGGGAGATTTCAAGAAGAAATCATAATTCCGACGAAATTACTTGTTAAGCAAATCTCCATATTTAGTTAATAATTTATCACTTATTTCTTTTTGATTTAGTATAGCATGAAAGTATAAGCAACTGCGAAAATAATGTCTGGTTACTATTCTTTTCTTCTAACCCAAACATTATCGGCTAAACTCCATTTACTATTTTCATTTTTAATAACAAAACATTCATTTTCCATTTCCAATGTTACTTCTTTGTAACTGCCCATAAATTTTGATGCAATAATTTTAGCCAAATAAGCATTATCATTATCATTTACAATCTCTATATCTTCTGGACGAGTTATGTTATTTTTAAAGGAAAACTTGCTAGCTAAGCGAAGAGAGAGTACATTGTAAGTTCCAAGCAAGGCAGCTACATATTCATTTACTGGATTTTTGTAAACAGTTTGTGCAGAGCCACTTTGTATTATTTTTCCTTGTTGTAATACCAGAATCTTATCTGCCCATGGTAATATATCTGAAGGCTCGTGTGATGTCATGATGGATGTAATTTCATAACGATTGCATACATCATGCAAAACTGATTTTAAAATATTTCTGTGTATTAAATCTAAATTAGAATAAGGTTCATCGAGAATAAGCAAACTTGGTTTGGAAATTAATAATCTTGCTAAAGCAATTCGTTGTTTTTCGCCACCCGATAACTCATAAGAATTGCGTTTCATTAAATGACTTATCCTACAAATTTTATATAGCTCATCAGCTTCCTGTTGGGCAAGTTCATTTGCATATTGCAATAATTCTTCCATTCTATAATTATTGCGAAGCTCAAAATGTTGTGATAAATAAGCGATGCCTTTTTCGCCGGGAATGAGTTGCCAATCTGGCCCAAGTACCTTATTTCCATTAAAAATAATTTCCCCCGATTTTGGTTGTATTAATCCTCCAATTGTTTTTAGCAAAGTAGATTTGCCAGAGCCGGTTTCGCCAATGAGTGCAATCTTTTCAGACTTTTGTTGTGTGAAGTTTATATTTTCTAAAGCGAAATTTCCCAATAATGTTTCTGAAAAAAGACTAGAGACAGAGAGTAAATCCATAGGTAAAATTAAATACAATGTTTGGTGATACTAGTTTGATTTTATAAAATTTCAATGTATTGTTTGTAACTCATTATTTCTTTATATTAAATGGCTTTATTAAGACAGCAATCAGTACTCAATCTTTTTCAAATCTGGAAATTTAAACCAAGTGCCTATAACTACCAATATAGACATTGCTCCACCAAAAATAACTGCAGGTAATGTGCCCATTAGTTTAGAAGTCATGCCGCTTTCAAATTGCCCAAGTTCGTTAGAGGAGTTAATAAATATGGAATTGATAGATGAAACCCTGCCTCTCAGCTCATCTGGTGTATAAAGTTGAGAAACAGTTCCTCTTATTACTACACTAATACCATCGCAAATGCCTGAAAGGGCAAGTGCAAGAAAACTGAGCCAATATACTTTTGATAAACCAAATACAATGATGAAAATGCCAAAACCGGCAACTGCCAATAACATTTTTATTCCTTGTTTTCTTTTCATGGGTGCCGCTAAAAGTATGAGTACACTAATGAGTGCACCAATATCCATGGCTGCGTTTAGAAAACCATAACCAATTGCATTTGTATGTAAAACATTTTCTGCTATTTCGGGTATGAATGCAACTGCTCCCCCGAAAAGTACCGCAAATAAATCTAATGAAATAACCCCAAGCAATGTTTTAGTATTCCATACAAACTTAAATCCCTGTTTTATAGATTGTATGACTGGTTCTTTTATCAAAGCAAAATTTGGCGGCTTAGATTTTATTTTTTGAGAGAATAATAGTGCAATGAGTAGGAGCGTTGCCGCTACGGCATATCCGTTACTTATTCCAACAATAGCAATTAGTAAACCTCCCGTTGCATGGCCCGCAATAGAAGAAATTAAATAAGTGGATGAATTTAAAGAAACTGCTTTTTGTAAAATAGCTCTGTTTACAATAGAAGGTATCATGCTATTAGATGCAGGTGAACCAAAAGACCTAATGATACCTGTAAAAAAAACTGCAATGAGTATAAATATTATTTTAGTACTGGCAAGTAAAGCTAAGCCATTGTAAGAGATAACTGCCAATAAAATGGCACAAAGTAAATAACAGAAATATGCAGATGAAAGAATCTTTTTCTTATCGTGGGTATCTATGTAGTGGCCTGCATAAATTGCAGTAAATACTGCTGGCAAAAACTCTGTAAGTCCTACCATGCCTACCATATAAGTATTAGAAAGCTTAAAAGTTTGGTAAATTACAATGGTTGCAACCATGCGCATACCCAAAGTATAAAAAAGTTTTGCAAAAAGAAAATGCCAAAATTCAGTAGGTAAAATATTGTTATTTTCTTTAGTCATTTTTTAAGGTAATGATATATAATGTTGTCCATGTTCATAATCTTTATCTAAGGCATCAGTTATTGTTTTTAAATGCTCTGGGTTGTTTATAAAATCTGCATTTGAGGCATCTACAAAAAGTGTTTTAATGTGATGTTGTTTTATATATTGTGTGTAAGTTTCTTGCAAGTTAAATAAGTAGTCATTAGGTATTTCCTGCTCGTATTTTCTATTTCGTTTTTTTATATTTTCCTGTAATTTATTTACAGGGGTATGTAAGTATATTAAGATATCTGGCTGTATAATTTGAGGATTGATAATTTCAAATAGTTTTTGGTATAACCTAAATTCATCATCAGATAAATTTACTTTAGCAAACAATAAACATTTGGTAAACAAATAATCTGATATGGTTACATTCTGAAACATATCCTTTGTTTGCAACATTTCTTTTAATTGTTTATACCTTTCTGCCATAAAAAATAACTCAAGTGGAAAAGCATATTGTTGAGGATTTTCATAGAATTTAGGCAAAAAAGGGTTGTCTGCAAATTCTTCTAAAATAAGTTTTGCATTAAAGTGCTTGCTAAGTAAATTGGAAAGTGTTGTTTTGCCTGCTCCTATGTTCCCCTCTATTGTAATAAAATTGTAGTTCATCTATTTGCAAAATAAAGCGAAACTGTAAAATTTTTATTAAATCTTTTGCACATTTAGCTCGTCTTTGCATTCAGCTAATAAGCTATTTATCGTTTTTTTACTTATTGGGTGCACAAATAAAGGTGCTATTTCTTTCAGCGGAGCTAATACAAACCTGCGATTGGCAATTTCTTTATGCGGAATCGTGAGATTTTCAGTTTTTAAAATTTCATTGTTGAAAAAAAGAATATCAATATCAATAATTCTAGGAGCATTTCGAAAAGTACGCTTTCTTCCCATGTATTCTTCAATAGAAAGTATTTTATCTAGTACATTATTGGGCGATAATTTTGTTTCTACAATAAGAACTTGATTTAGAAAATCTGGTTGTTCCTTATTGCCCCAAGCAGCAGTTGCATAAATAGACGAATGTGTTACTATCTCACCAACACTTTTTATAATATTATTTTTTGCAATGTTCAATTGCTTTTTGCTATCGCCAATATTGCTGCCTAGTAGAAGAAATACTTTATTCATATCAAATAGTAAATAAGCGGTTATCAGTAGTAAAAGATTTTATTTCTATAATTTTTACTTTTTTAATATCTTTATGAAGGGGATTTATTAGTACATTAAATTCCTCAGAAACAATAACAGATGGAACCCGTAAAAGTAATTCTGAATTTGATTTTGCAAATTCATTCCCTATAAATTTTGTATAGCTTGTATCATCTTTCCATTCTTTTTTTAATCTCGAAAGCTTTATTTCATTTTCAGATGATGGAACTGGTAATGAAATTTTTATCAAAGATAATGGGATTGAAAAGTCTTTAAAATTAGTATGCACAAGCATTTCCAGCAAAGTGAGGGAAATATGCTCTGAAGTATATAGCATTGGTATGCCCTTGGAATTCCATCTGCCACCAAATAGTTTTGCCCCAGTTCCTGATAAGTCTTCTTGGTAAGTTTCGTTACAAATCCTATACACTGTCATGCTAATATACCGTGTTGTATTCTTCCCATTTGCGTTAGTACATTTTGAATACCTTCGTAGGTAGAAAGTGATTGTATGGAGATATTTGCTTCTAACATGTATGGATTTCTTTTTAGCCAATTGTAAAAATTTTCTGCTTTGCCAAAAGTTATTTTAGCTTCTTTTATTACAGTTTCTATAAGTGAGATTCTCTCTGCATTTATAGGGGCAAAGCTGCTGTTACTTTTTGCATACCGTTGCAATGTGCGTTCACTCACATGAAGAATTGATGCCCATTCTGCAAGTGTAAATGGAACTTTATCTGCAATTTTCTTAAAATCATTGTAAGTAAATTCCTTTAGCTCAATCGGCTTCTTTGGATTGCTATAAAAAACACTTAGCTCTGGCATAATATTTTTTGACTCCTCATCAGACACTTTTGGTTTCGTTGCTTTAATTTTTTTCATTACCCGTCATTTGTCTACAAATTTACGACATTTGTCTTTTTATTCAAATTTTATTCTCCCTTTTTTCAACTAAATTTGAAAAATATTTACAACACATGAAGTATAACCAGTTAAAAGCCATGCTTGCTATTACAAAAGCTAGCTTGCGTTCTATTACAAGAAGTCCATCTGCTGTGGTTTTTAGTTTTGTATTTCCATTTATTTTTATCATTGTTTTTGGGTTTATCGGAAATGGCTCTGGCAAGCAAAACTTTAATGTGGTAATAGCCAAAGATGCCGACACTACTAATGCTTTGTACAATGCTATTAAAAATACTGAAGGAGTAAGAATAACCCACTTCGATAAAGTTAAGAATTTGGAAAGGCAGCAGCAAAAGGGTGTAATAGCAGGTATTTTAAACATTACTAAGGATAAAACAGGTAATCATCCTTATACGGTAGTGCTCACAAGTACAAATAGCAGTAACGATAAATGGCCACAATTAAAAACACTTATTGAAAGTAAAATAAATACAATTAGTGATACTTTATACAAAGGAAGACTTGCCATTGCAGATTTTGATTTTAATTATAAAAGAGATATTGCAGAGATTAGACAATATAAAACAATAGATTTCATCCTTCCGGGGCAACTTGGTTTCTCTCTATTAAGTGCAGGTGTTTTCGGTGTAGCATTTACGTTTTTCAATTTAAGAAATACAATGGTGCTTAAACGTTTTTTTGCAACACCTATAAGCAGAACGCATATTATTTTGGGTGAAGGATTGAGTAGGGTAATTTTTCAAATGATAACTTCTATTGTAATTATTGGGATAGGTTATTTATTTTTCGATTTCACTTTGGTAAATGGCTATAGAACATTTTTTGAAATGTTATTCCTTAGTTTTATTGGGCTTATCATATTTATGGGTTTTGGTTTTATAGTTAGTGGATTGGCAAAAAGCGATAGTACTATCCCGCCATTTGCAAACCTTATAACCCTACCACAATTTTTATTAGGAGGCACTTTTTTCTCTGTAGATAATTTTCCTAGTTGGTTGCAACCTATATCAAAAGCTTTGCCACTTACACACCTAAATACTGCTATGAGGGCTGTAGCGTTTGAGGGACAAAATCTTTGGGATATAAAAAGTGAAATTGGTATTCTGTTATTGTGGGGATTGATTGTGTATATTATAGCAGTAAAAGTTTTTAAATGGGAGTAATATGAAAATGATAAAAGGTGGTATTTTGGTTTTCGTTGGATTGTTTGTAGTAGTAACTTTAATTTCTTTACTTATACCAAGTACAATTGTAACGGCTAAAGCAACTACGGTGCAAGCAGATTCTTTAAAACTGTTTGATGCGATTAGTGATTTACGGAAATGGAATAACTGGCATCCAGTATTTATGAATGATACGAATGCTATTCATTTTAGTGAGAATACCAACAAGGTAAACGCTTATGCAAATTGGGAAACAAACGGAAAGCAAAATAAATTAGTCATTACAAAAATAAATTACCCAATTGTAGAATTTTCTTTGCAAAGAGATGGAGAAAATGATTTGATAAACGAATTGTTTGTAACACCGGTGCAAGAAGCAGGAAATATGCAGGTTCAATGGAAAGCAATTACAAAATTAAAATGGTATCCCTGGGAGAAATTTAGTGGAATTTTTATTGAGAAAATATCTGGCTCAGGGTACGAAGCTGCATTGGAATCACTTAAGAAGTATTTGGAAAAATAAAATGCAGATTTTTAAAGTCTTCCCAATTAATTTTTATTGCTTTAAATCATCTCTAAAATCCTTTTTTAAATAATCTTCATTATCAGCGTTCCAAATTAAAATTTAAATTCCTTTTTATTCCTTCAAATTTTGTTCTTTTTAAAGGAGAGTTAGCAAATATAATTTTAAATTTTTCTGCAGTAAGTTCATCCCAATCATTTTTAGTAAAGTTTAAAATTTCAGGAATTGGTTGAAAGTTTTTTTCTGCTGTTTGTTTCGAAAAACGATTCCAAGGACAAACATCTTGGCATACATCGCAACCAAAAAGCCAATCATCAAATTTGCCTTTCATTTTTTCGGGTATAAGCGCATCTTTCAGTTCTATTGTAAAATAAGAAATACACTTTGACCCATCTACTACTTTATTAGGCAGAATGGCTTCTGTAGGGCATGCATCAATACAGCTTGTACAAGTACCACAATAGTCTTTTGCACCAGCTTCATCGGCTAGTAAATCTAAATCAGTAATAAGCGATGCTATAAAGAAGAAAGAACCATTTTTTTTGTTGATGAGGTTTCCATTCTTACCAATCCAGCCCAAGCCACTTTTTTGTGCCCACGCTCGTTCTAGCACAGGCGCACTATCTACAAAACCTCGGCCATTTATTTCTCCAATATTCTCTTTAAGTAAGAAAAAAAAATGATTAAGTTTTTCTGTTATTACATGGTGGTAATCTTTCCCATAAGCGTATTTAGAAACTTTGGGGGCTTTTTCGTTTTGCTTTTCTTTAGGATAATAATTTACGAGAAGTGTAATTACAGATTTGGCACCAGGAACAAGTTTAGTGGGGTCGGTCCGCTTGTCAAAATGATTTTGCATATACTGCATATTGCCATGCATACCTTTGTTTAACCACTTCTCAAGCCTTCTTGCATCTTCATTTAAAAACCCAGCAGAAGCAATTCCACAAAAATCGAAACCCAACATTACTGCGGTATCTTTTACTATTTTTGTATGTTTTGCTGCTGTCATTTAGCAATAAAAATAATGATTATCTCGCTGCTAAAATTTTATATCGTAACCAATAAGCCCAATAAGTTCAAAATAACCAAACCCATGTGTTACCCTTGTGCCATAAATTTTGGTAGTATTAGCAAGTGCATTGATGTATCGCACATATCCAGTTTTTCCGGTACCTTCTAAGAAAAACTTTTTAGAAAAATACCATCTTACTCCAGCTTCACCACTTACATTATAACCTGCAATGTGAAATTTATTGTTTAGTCTATCTCCACGGTAAGTAAAATCTGTACGAGGTATATTTATTCCTGCGCCAGCTTTCCAAATAAGATTTAAAACAGGTCTAGTTTTACTTTTGTTCATTAGAATAGTTTTTTGCTCCACATAATTTATATGAAACAAATTACCACCGTCCGTATGCTCTAAATGTAAAAAATTAATCGGATCTAAAACGATGTCTGCATCTACTTGTTGCTTATCAATAATACCTTTTACCCGTGCAGTTTGCCCATCTGTAACCACATATTTAATGTGATCAAAATTAATTTCAATAGCTCTAGTCTGCTTTTTGTTTAGGTAAAATCCTAACCGATAATTGTATTGAGGAATTGAAATATCTCCAGGCATTTCCCAGAGCCCTTCTATATCTGGTTTGTCTTTTGCTCTTGCTTTAATAATTTTAAAATTATCGCCATTGCCAAGCTTAAAATGTATGGTGCTTTTTGTATACCATTCTTTATTGTAGCCCCATTGTATGTACATTCCCTTGAATAGTTTTTCTTTTTGGGCGAAACATAGCGAAGAAAGTATTAGAAAAACTGCGGTAAAAAATAGATTTCTCATTCAAGTAGATTAAGTACAAAATTACTTGAAATACATTATTAATGGCTAATTCTTTTGAATTGCTTTATCCACTAGGGATTTTAATTCTTTATACTTTTCGTTTCTCCCCTCATTTTTTATATAGTATGTAAATAAAATTGCAGCATAACCCAGTTTGTTATCTATCCAGGGGAAAGTACCAAAAAGCCCAGGGCTTGTTACTCCATCGGGAACTTTATTTTCGGTTGCATCCATTATCGTCCATTCGCCAAACCCATACCCCCAAGAATCTGCCTCAGTAGGGCTGTACATTATCTGTTTTCCATAAGTATAGTTTCGCTGCATCATTTCTACAGAAGCTGGTTTTAGAACTACCTTTCCATTGTATACTCCTTTGTTCAGTATCATCTCTAAAAACTGTAAATATTCTTTTGCTGTGCTTCTAGCACTTCCAGCTGGCACTGGTAATGCCTTTTCTCCAAAATCTGTTACAATCATATTGCAAGGCTTACCAATTCTTTCCACAAATAAAGTCTGAAAAGTTTTTCCGCTTATTTTTTCAATTACAGCACCTGCTATCTGTAAACCTGTATTGCTATACCTAAATGATTCACCTGGCTTTGAATCTAGAGGGTATTTTGCAATAATTTTAATAGCGTCATCCATGCTTTCTGCACCATTAAATGCTTTTATACTTTCTTTTATACTACCTCCATTAATACCAGTTGTATGGCTAAGGCATTGTTCTATTGTAATGTTTCCTTTACCTGCCACAGTCAATATTGGTAAGAATTTGCCAACTGTATCTGTAATTTTTAAATTGCCTTCATCTACAAAAGTCATAACCAATGCAGCACTTAGCCATTTGCTACAACTGGCAATGCCTATTTTATTGTCTTCACTAAAATCTTGTAGAACTTCATCCGTTTCTTTCCCCATTCTTTTAGCCACAAATTTTCCAATCATCTTTTGCTTTTTACTCATGTCATTTACAGCATTAGCGTAAACAATTTTTCCATCTTTTAAAATGAGTATAGTAGAGCGCCCACCCAATGTTGGCGTATTTTCCTGTTGCCATTTGGTTATTGCTTTAAAATTGTATTGGGCACTTGCGATCGTACAGCAAAACAAGAAGAATAGAAAAATTGAAGATTTTTTGACAATAATTATTTTCATAATTTTTATGACTAAATATTTTTATAATCGTTTAAAGTTAACCATAATATTTTCCTCTTCGTGGGTTGAGATTTTGCTACCAAAGTACAATTGAAAGCAAATGATTTTGCTTTGCAATGTAATTTTACAAAAAAGGTGGAAAGACGCAAAGTTTTTAATAGTAATCTATGTATAAAGGAGCTTTGATCATTCTCCTTCTATTTTCTAAAATCTACTTTAGTTGGAA
>JANMFB010000258.1:0-13156 GCA_031377605.1 Ferruginibacter sp. | reverse complement strand
GACTTTAGAAAAGGAATGGAACTTGGTGCCGATGATTACATTACAAAGCCATTTAGCGGTACGGAATTATTGACTGCTATAGAAAGTAGATTAAAGAAAATAGAATTATTAAGACAAACCCTTGGTATTGGATTTAATACTTTGGAAGGATTAATACATGCGAACAATAGTGAAGATTTACTTAAGGAATTAACGAATGGTAGGAACACAAATAAATATAAAAAAAAGCAATTGGTATTTTCTCAAGGTAATAGACCAACATGTTTATTTTATATACAGAAAGGAAAAGTTAAAGTGTATAAATCTAACGATGATGGTAAAGAATTGGTAGTAAACTTATACAATGAAGGGGATTTTTTAGGTTATATAGCATTATTAGAAAATACTAATTATAAAGAAAATGCGGAAGCTATGGAAGAGTCGGAAATAGCAATAATTCCTAAAGAAGATTTTGAACTACTTGTAAATAATAACCAGCAAGTAAGCAAAAAATTTATACAATTACTTGCTAATAATATTTCGGAAAAAGAGAACCTGCTGCTTGGTATGGCTTATAATTCACTTAGAAAAAAAGTAGCTGATGCATTGATAAGGATGTGTAAAAAATATAATGCAAGTAAGGAAGAAAAATTTTCTATTGATATAAGTAGAGATAATCTAGCATCTATTGCAGGAACTGCTACAGAGTCTCTTATTCGAACCCTAAGCGATTTTAAAGCTGAAAAATTAATTGATATAAAAGAGAGTAGTATCATTATTTTAAATGAAAAGAAACTAGAAAATCTATTAAACTAATTCTTATTAATTTTAACAACAATATCTTTTTCTCCCATATCTTTTACAATCATTTTCCCGTATTCATGTGCAAGAACTTCAGTTGAATTTGGATTGAAAGATTTGGTTTGGACAGAGTATAATAAAATTTTTGTTTGTAAATCATAAAAATTACTTTCCCAAAAATATTGTGTATCTATTACATAATATCCATCCGTATTAATACGATTATAAACATTGCTGTAATAGCCCCAAAAATCACCTCTGATATTATAATAAGGTGCTGTCCTTATAGGCTTATCACGAACGTAATATTGTTCTTTTGACTTGTCTAATAAAACAATTGTTACAACAGCATCAACACCACTATTACGAAGTTTTATCAAAGCATCTTGTTCTTTCATATTCTCAAATGCTTTAGGTCCATATTCTTTTATAGATGAAATAGCAACATAACCTAATTCTGATAAATCTCCTACCATGTGATTTTCCATTTTTTCTCTAAAACTAGCGTCATTGTCCTTTAAAAGGCATACTACTATTATCTTTTCATATTTCTTAGCAGTGGCAATATCTGATTTCCATGAATGAGTAATGTGTGATGTTGCACAACCAAACAAAATGAGTATTGAAGCAAAAGCCAGACTAAATATCAATTTCATGAAGCGTTAATTTAAATTTTAAAACTATATGAATAATATATTTTTATTTATTCTCGTACTTTATCTTGTTATAAATATCTTCACTAAAACTTATTACTGAATTGGAATCTATCCACGCTGTGTGATATAAAACAAATACAGGTATCTGCTCTGTTGCTGGTACAATTAATGGTTCTTGATTTAGAATACAACCTTTTTGACTAAGTGTATCTATAGCGATACTGTTATTTTTTAAAATATAATGCCCTATTTCCATAGCTTTTTGTAAGCGCATACAACCGTGACTAAAATATCTTTTATTAGAACTAAATAAATTTTTACTTGGTGTGTCATGTAAATAAACACTGAATGGGTTATAAAAATTTAGCTTTATTAAACCTAATGAGTTGTCGCAACCTGTAGATTGGCGTATAACATATGGAAAATATCTTGTACTTAAAGAACTCCATTTTATGTTTTCAGGATTGATAATTTTCCCTTGCATATTTAAAATTTGAAAATTATGCTTATCCAAATAACCTCGATTTCGTTTTACAGCGGGTAAAATTTCTTTAGTTGCTATTTTGTAGGGTACGTGCCAGTAAGGGTACAAAATTACTTCTGTTATTTTGCTACATAGGGTAGGAGTTTTTGTAGCTATTTTACCAACAATGATATTTGATTCTACAACAATTTTTCCATGCTCATATAACAATAAGTTGGCCGAAGGTATATTGACTACAACAATATGATTTGATTGTTTTATACAATTTAACCACCTCAATGTATTGAGTAATGATTTTAATTCGTTCATGCGATTTTGCAAAGGAATGTTTAATTGTTCTAAGAGCGTACTTCGCAAAATACCATCATTCATAAGGCCAAACATTTTTTGAGCATCTTTTACTTTTGCAACAATCTTAGCCTCACTTAAGTTTGTAGTATCTATATCCATAATTCCTAACTGATATAGTTTAATTAGCAGTGGTCTGTTTCCTTCTATCTTTTTTAAAGTAACAACAGTATTTTTAAAATTTGGAGTCGCAATTATTTTATTAAAAAAAACTAATCTGTCTTTTACTGCTACATATTCTTTGTCTTTACATTCTGTTTCATTTAGCAAAAAGGTAAATTGTCTTGTATACATTGATATATATAACAATGCGGAAACATCATAACAGGATGGGCTATAATTTAAACCATTATACTCAAGTGGTTCTTGTTTATTACCCATCAATACATCATGAAAGAAATGAATGGCAGCATCGGTAAATTTAATTTCTGCAACTAGGGAATCATTTCTATCTATTAATTTTAGGGATGCAGAATTGAACTTTTTTATTAGTTCTTGCTGATAATCTTCTTGCGAAAGTCCAAGATTAGTTGACTTTTGAATGTATGTAGATAAGGTTACTAAATTTACTATGTTAGTAACCCAGCACGAGGCAAAACTATTTCTAACATAAAAATCTTTTACTTGGGTTGGGTATTGTAAGCTAATATTCTTAAAACTATCACTATCAATAAATTTTTTTAAAAAATCGGAAGAAGTTTGACTTTCTGCAATAAAATTAATTAGTATAGAAATAAAAAATACAATTGAAAATTTGTAAAAAGTCATAATTATAAATTTTTACCTAGATAATTATTAAACTCAAATTTTAGCTTATTAAATTTTTGTTCACTTATTTCTAATCTTTTACGCAATTTAATTTGTTGATGCTCTAATGTTTTTAATGATAATCGGTCTTCATAAATATCTTTTATTAAAGCTTTATCTTGTTCACTTATATCGTCTCTTAGATATTTGATTATTTCATCTTCATCTAAAAATTTATTTTGAAAATATTCTATCCTCTCTAAAAGTACTATATCATCTGTATCCAAATCTTTTACAACACCCGATAGCAAATTTTTTAAGTGCACATTTTCATCTTTGATAAAAGTTATTATCCTTTTCCAGCCTTCAATTTCAATTTTATATTGATTTACGATAGATCCTATATTCGGCATACCTTCATTATTTAATATATTATTGCTATTTTCCATTTGCATAATATTTAACAGCTAAAATATTTTAAATCTTGTAGTTTTTTAAAAACATCCTTTATAAACCTTGTATTAGTTAGTGCTCAAAATATCAATACTGTTGATTATAAATTAGTTTCAAGGGCTAAGGTATATATTGCTTATTTTACTGGAAACGACAATCGTCAGATAAAAAAATGAGTTTGGTCAGTGTTAGACACTCAATGCGCTTTGTTTTTTGACAATTGATAAACCTGTCTTATACACTTCAAACCACATAACGCTTGTAAATGCAACACCAAGGCAGAGAAGAAAATCGGGAATAGTAATTATTGATAATTGAAATAGGTCTTTAACAATAGGAATAAGATGAATAATACACAAAAATGTTATCGATAATATTAAAACTGGTAACACAAAGTTATTTCTATAAAATATAGTTTTTGAAAAGTTCTCGGTGAAAGAACGATTTGAAAAAGTAAGAAATATATTAGCTAGTATCATGGTAGTAAATACAATTGTCCTTGTTTCTGATAAAGTATGACCATTAAACATATAGAAATAATAAAGCACTAAAACGCCAATTGATATAACAATTCCTTGAATAATGCTAATTAATAATTCATTTAAATTAAAGATTCCAATATCCCTTTGTCGAGGCTGCATTTGCATAATATTTGTTTCCACAGGTTCTCTTTCATAAAAAATAGAGCAAGTAGGTCCCATAATAATTTCTAAAAATATAATGTGTACAGGTGTAAAAATATTGGGATATTTCCAGCTAAGTATTAGTGGCAGTGATGCAGTGAAAATGATTGGAATATGAATGGAGATAATATATCGAATTGCTTTTTTGAGATTGCTATAAATTTTTCTTCCGTACTGTATAGCATCTGTAACCTTATCCAAATTATCATCCGTTAAAATTAAGTCTGCTGATTGCCTTGCCATTTCAGTTCCTCTCATACCCATAGCGATACCGATATGAGCAGATTTTAGTGCAGGTGCATCATTTACACCATCTCCTGTCATTGCTACTATTTCGCCACTTGCTTTTAATGCTTCTATTATTTTTAGTTTTGCTTCAGGAAACATTCTTGCAAAAATATTTATTTCTCTTACTTTTTGTTGTAATTCAGCATCCTCCATTTCCATTATCTCATTTCCTGTTAGGTATTTCAAACAATTCTTAATACCAACTTGGCTTGCGATGTTTACAGTAGTTTCTGGAAAATCACCTGTAATAATTTTTATACTGATATTTGCTTCATATATTTTTTTGAATACATTATTAATATTTTTTTTAGGTGCATCATAAAGTGCTAGAAGCCCTTCAAATTTCCAATTAAAGTCATCTTGCTTTTCTGGAAATGTTTCATTGTCTAAAGTTGAACTTGCTACACCAAGTATACGATAACCTCTTGATGCTAATAAAATAGCTTTTTCATTAATTTTATTTTTAGTGGCATCATCTAACTTACATATTTCTATAATTCTTTCTGTCGCCCCTTTTCCCGCAATAATTTTCTTTTTATTTTGTGCGTAAACATGTGTCATCATTGGAGGCTTTCCTTCTAAGGGATATTCGTATACCATGCTCAGTACTTCTGTTTCGCTTTCAACATTCTTTTGGTAAGCTTCTATTATTGCTTTTTCCATTGCATCAAATGGATTTATTTCACTTGCAAGCATGGCATATCTAAGCAAATTACTTCCATTGATTTTTATTTCATTCTCCAGATCAAATAAGGCATCTTTTTCATAATCATACATGGATTTTAATACCATTCTATTTTCTGTAATCGTTCCAGTTTTATCTAAACAAATAACACTCACTGCACCGAGGTTTTCAATAGTTTGTGGTTGTCTGGAAATAATCCCAAGTTTACTCATTTGGTATGCACCAAGTGCCATAAAAGATGAAAATGCTACCGGTATTTCTTCAGGTATTGATGCCATTGCCAATGTTAAGCCAAACATTAAACTCAATATAAGGTCTTCTGTTTTTAAATAATTAATTAACCAGATTATACAAAATGCTGAAATGCCAAAAATGGCTAGTGCTTTTACAAATTTTGTAATCTGTATTTGCAGCAATGTTTTTTGGACAGAATAACCACTAACTGATTTCCCTAATTTTCCTAATTTAGTATTATTGCCTGTAGCAAAAACCTTTGCATAGCATTTGCCTGTATTTATTATAGTGCCTTGGTAAAGTAAGTTCATTTGCTCATCTTCATCTTTATCAACTGACATACTTTCTCCAGTGATGACGGACTCATTTACAGATAGGTCATTTGCTTTAATTACATGCGCATCAGCGGGTATTTTATTTCCCTCTTCCAGCAAAACTATATCTCCTGGTACAAGCTCTGTAGTTTGAATAGTTTGTTCTTTTCCGTCCCTTAATACAACTATTTTTGGTTCGGTCAGTCCTTTAAGTGCTTTTAATGCCTTGGTACTTTTTGCATCTTGATAAAGCGAAATTGTAGATACAAAAATCATTGCTGCCATCATCATCCAGCCTTCATTTGAACTTCCTAAAATAAAATAAAGTGTACAAGCTAACGCCAGTAATATGAACATTGGTTCTCTTATGATCTCAAGCAATACATGGAATATATTTCTCTGTTTTTCGGAGGAGAAAATATTTTTTCCAAATTGTTTTTGTAAGGCAGCGATTTCAATTTCTTTTAAACCAATAATATTTTCTGTATGAATTGCTTTCGTCAACATGTATATATACATTCTGTTACTCTAGGAAGGGATTTAATGTAAGATCTTATTTTAAACTTATTATTTAAACAATCTACCAATATTGGTTTCTGCTATGTTTAAAATCTTATCTGTGAGTTTGCTTGTTATAAGGGAAATAGTGTTACTTATGATGGAGTTGCTATTTTTAGTTTCGTTTTGCTGCTCTACTTTTGCAAAAACTTGGGAAACAATATTTCGTGGTTTCAGACTTTCCTTTAGTTTCTGCCAATCATCCTGTATGGCTATTTCAAGCTGAATTTTGCGAAGTGCTAATTGATCTTTCTTGGCTTTTAATTCTTGTATATTCTTAATTTTTTTCATCGTTATCTGATTCAAATAATTGTTTAAGCATAGCATTCATAATTGGCAGACGTAAAAAACGCTCTCTTTTTGCCCAAATAATTGAACCAATTATTAAATAAATAAAAGCAACAATTAAAAAACCCCAGTAAAACTCGCCAGTTAGCTTTGCAAATGCATAAGCTAATGCAATACTTGCAAAAAGAACAAAGCCGAATAACACGAGTATAACAATCATGATTGCTATAATACTCGCTATTACTTTCGAACTTTTCTCAGCCGCACTAAGTTTTACTGAGGCGATATGATTATCTGCATATTCTTTTATTTGTGCAGTTAAATGCTCTATTGTTTCAAATGTTTTTTCCATTTTGATATGTGAAGTTCTAAAATTATTTTATAAACGAAATCTACTAAAGAAGTGATTCAATATTTTGATGATCTACTTCCAATCTACTTTTCATGTCTTCCCTAAGCTTTGATAATTTGTCTTTACTTCCATTTACTCTATCTTTTATGCTTTCGCTAAACTTACTGCTGGTTTCTTTGATTTTATTTCTAGTATTTTTACCTTTATCAGGGGCAAAAAGGATGCCTAATATGCCACCAATTGTAGCTCCAACCGTTGCTGCAACTAGTATTTTATTTTTGTTTTTCATTTGCTATTTTAATTTAGTTGACTAAAATTATCTATTACAAATCTAGTAATATAAAAAAAAAGAAAATATGATTAAAAACAAAATAGAAACTGATAATGGTCAGTTTTGTCAAATTCGTGTAAGCATTCTAGTTTTCTATACTTCATAATATTAAATGTAAAGACAAGATCAACATTATTGTTTAATAATTCTCCCATCTTCCATCTCTATTGTTCTATTGGCTATTTCTGCAAGCGTAGTATCGTGTGTAACTATTAAAAGTGATTGATGAAATTCTTGAGCCAACCTTTTGAAAATATCAAAAACTATTTCCCTATTTTTTTTATCGAGATTTCCAGTAGGCTCATCACCCATAATAATATCTGGATCGTTTATTAATGCACGGGCAATAGCCACCCGTTGTTTTTCGCCACCCGATAATTGATTTGCTCTTTTTGAGGCAAGTTGTTTAATGTCTAACATGGCAAGTTTTTCCATTGCTCTTTGTTCAATCTCTTTTTCGGAAAATTCTGCAAGCTTTAACCCTGGTAACATTACATTTTGCAATACCGAAAATTCATTCAATAAATAATGGAACTGAAAAATAAAACCAATTTTTTTATTACGTATCTGTGCCAACTGTTTGTCTTTTTTATCGACTAAGCTTACGTTGTCTATAAGTAAATCTCCTTCAAAATCTGTATCCATTGTAGATAGTATGTATAATAGTGTTGATTTTCCGCAACCTGATTTACCTATAACTGATACAAATTCTTCCTTCATTATTTTGAAAGTTATATCATTTAGTACTTTTATACCCACTGGGTCGTGAAAATATTTATTGATATGTTTTGCTTCTAGTATTATATTATCCATTTTATTTACCTCTTATTATTACAACAGGATCTACCTTACTTGCTTTGCGAGCAGGTAGTAAACCTGCTAGATATGTGGTGATTAGAGAAAAAAGTGCAGCAATCAAATAAATGTTTAAATCATAATTTACAGGGTATGTAGTAACTGTAGGTATAGAAGCTGTATTAAAAGGAACTTGGTCTATAATGTTTGCTAAAGAAAATCCCAGAACTAAGCCCAATGTGCCACCAGAAATTCCAATAGTTAATGCTATAAAAATAAAAACTGCTTTTACATCTTTTCCTGAAAAACCTGTAGCTTTTAAAATAGCAATACTATCCATTTTTTCGTAAATAAGCATATTTAAAATATTATAAATACCAAAGCCTGCTACAATTAATAAAGTTATACCTACTGCATAAGAAATAAGTGTTCTTATAAAACTGCCAGTCTCAAATTGAGCATTAGCAGTTTGTATATCCTCAGCGTCTGTGCCAAATTTCTCTGCATACTCTTTAGCAATGGCAGGTGCTTCATTTATATCCTTTAATTTAATTTGAATATCTGTGAGGTAATTATTAGCTTTCCCCATGAGTTTTTGTGTGGTACTTATTGATGCAAACCCCTGTGTTTTGTCAAATTCCCTAACACCAGATTGAAATAGGCCAACTACTTTTAACGAAAACCTATCAGATTTTACTGTTATTACTTGAACAATATCTCCGATAGCAATATGCAATTTTTCGGCGAGTGGCTTTCCTAATATAATACTGTTTGGTATGTTTTTAATATCCATAGTGTTTCCTCCAATGATGTAATCACTAAAATGAAACAACTTATTTTCTTCATCTACATCAATGCCGTTCACAATTCCAGTTATATCTACTGTGCCATCATTGTAAAAAACTTGTGTAGTTATTTTTGGTGCAAGCCCCAATACTCTTGTATCTTCATTCACAGCCTTTATTACAGCTGCACTATTGTATATATCTTGTCTACCATTTTCAGATTTAATAGAGCTAATAAAATGATAATGATTTTTATAATTATCTGCAATGCTTATTGGCTGTATTTCTTTTGGCTTTATTTCATTAAACAAACGTATATGAGGGGTTCGGTTTAAAATTAATCCATCTAGTAAATCATTTAAACCCGTCATAAAACTTAATAACGCTATAAACATTGTAATACTAAAAGTAACACCAATAGCTGCTACCATTGTTTGCCGCCATCGAGCTAGCAATAAAGATTTTGCAATACTTATAATTAGTTTATAATTCATGGGGTTGGTTTCATTATTACATCAGTAGTAATAAGTCCGTTTATTACTTCTGCCTTTTGATAATCTTTAAGTCCAACTGTTATTTTTCTTTTTGATTTGTCACTCATTAAAACCAGCGAATCATTTATTAAAAATTCCCTTGGTATAGTAAGAATATTCTTTTTAGATTGTATAACAATGTTAGCTTCTGCAGTAAGGTTTGGATATAGAACGTTTGGTTGAATAACAAAAATTGCTTCTACAGTGAATGACCTAGTGCGTTCATTCATTATTGGAATAATTCTTGTTATAACCGCTTCGTAAACTTTATCTTTATAACTATCCATTGTTATAATTACTTTTTGATTAGGTTTTATCTTTCCTATATCGTACTCGTCTACTTGAAGCTCAATTATGAAATTTGAAGCACCTCCAATAATGGCAATGGGATTTAATGTATTTACCATTTCTCCATTTTTTTTAAGAATACTATAAACCATGCCGTTCACTTGACTTTTTACTAAAAAATCATTTGCAATAGTTTTGCTAATTTGTACATTATTATTTGATTGAGCTGCTGAGAATTTTAATTGTCTTTGCAAATCATTGTAGCGAAACAATGCTGCATTATAGGAAGCTAGCGCATTCTTATACGATAGCCTTTTTTGGTCTAATTCATTGCGAGAACCTATTCCTTCATTCCACAAATTTTGTTGCCTTTCCGCTAAAGACAAATCGTTTTCCATTTTACTCTTAAGGAAATTTATATTGGACTTTAGTTCATTTAATTTATCTGCATTGTTGCTTATGGTATTGTTATTAGCGGCAATTTCCGCAGATGCTGTATTTAACTTAGCTATTTCTCCCATAATTTGTACTATGGTTTCATCTTTTTTTACTTTATCACCTTCCTTTACAAAAATATTTTTTATTAAACCATTTACAGGAGCATAAACTTGATACTGGTTTATACTCTTTATAATACCAGATGCATAAACAGATTCAGTTATGTTTTCTTTTGTTGGATTTATTTTTATCTCTTTCTTTTTGCAAGATAAAAAAGCGAGTAATATAATGGTTAAACCGGTTATTCTTTTCATTATGATATAGATATTCTTTTAAGCATTGGTTCTTTCTTTTTTCCAAATACACAGCTTGAACAGCATGCAATAGTGTAATACCATTTGTTATAGATTTTTGGAAATCTTTTCACAAACATGGGTAAATAGTGTTTTGTTTTCGTTTCTTAATAATAATTTGATTATAGTTCATTTACGGTAATTTCATGCTTATATAATTTATTTACATCTGCAAGGTTACATAATTGAGTGCCCGGATTCATTGTTGCAGCACTACCACATGCAATACCATATCTTACTGCAGTCAATATTTTTTCTCCTTTTGATAAGCTAAGAACTATTCCTGCAACCATACTATCTCCGGCTCCTACAGTTCCTTTACGTTTTACAATGGGTGCTATTATTTTTTTAACTTCATCTTTTGTAATTAACATTGCACCAGCAGCACCCATAGAAACTACCAATACTTCACATCGTTTTTTTGCAATAAGATCATTTGCAAATGCAGTAATTTTTTTACTGTCTATATTTTTACTTCCAATGAGAGAAGCCATTTCACCCAAATTTGGTTTTAATAAATAAACCCCTTCATCTGCAGCATGAAGTAGTGCTTCTCCGGAAGTATCTACAATACATTTTGCTTTTTTCTTTTTAGCTATCGCAGCTATTCGTGCATAAATATCCAATGGTATACCTTGTGGTACACTTCCACTTGCTACTAAGTAATCTATATGTTTAATTTTTTCAATTGTACTCAGTAATTTTTTCCATTCCATGTCTTCTATTTTTGGGCCTGGCATTCCAAAACGGTATTGTAAACCTGTTGTGTTATCAAACACAATTAAATTTTCTCTTGTCTGTTTAGTCGTATCAATAATAACAGAATCAATAGCTTCTCTTTCGAGCATTTCTGTAAAAAACTTGCCTGTGTAGCCACCAGCTAAATATATTGCAGTTGCATTTCCTCCTAAGTTTTTAATTGCTCTTGCTACGTTTATTCCACCTCCGCCAGGTTGAAATAGAGGATCTGCACATTTTATTTTCTTTTCAGGAATTAATGCAGCTATAGAAGTACTTTTATCTATTGCAGGGTTTAATGTAATTGTTATAATTGATGACATCATTATTGTTCAAATTTGATTTTTTAAAAAAGTAAAAGGAAGATACGCTCGTTAACTTCCTGTGTATTTTATTTCCATTAAATAACTCAACCAAAACTAAAGAATGCGTACAGAACTTATTATGATTATTATCAGCTAAGCATATAATCTTAATTAGTAGAAAATATATTTAAATCACGAATAACGGTAACCGAATTTATTTACAACTTTGAAAGCAATAGTTAATTAAATTGTAAGTATAACAATAACCCAGCTGCAGCTGTCATAATGATTAATGCAGCAAAACCAAGTATGTTGGTAATCTTTCCGTTAACAAATTCTCCCATTATCTTTTTATTGTTAGATATATGTAGAATAATAGCAATTAAAACAGGCGCAGTAATTCCGTAAAGAACAGCTGTATAAATTAGTGCTTTTATAGGTGATATTCCTAAATAGTTCATAGATAATCCCAGCAACAATGATATGGCAATGATTACATAAAAACCTTTTGCTTCATGAAACTTTTTATCTAACCCTTGTTCCCAGCCAAAGGTTTCAGTAAATATATAAGATAGAGAGCCACTTAATACAGGTATGGCAATGAGTCCAGTTCCTATAACACCAATTGCAAAAAGTAAATAAGCAAGATTGCCTGCTAATGGTTTTAATGCCATTGCTGCTTGTTCTACAGTATCAATTTGATGAACACCAGCTTTAAATAAAACAGTACCAGTTGTAAGTATAATGAAATACATAACAAAACCCGAGAATGTCATTCCAAAATCTACATCCTGCTTCATTTCATGTATTATTTTCTTATTTACGACTAAATGACTTTTTTTATGCTTCATTTCTTCCACTTCAACAGAGGCCTGCCAAAAAAATAGATAAGGCGATATGGTAGTTCCAAGAATGCCGACAAGAATTGCGATAAATTCTTTGTCTAATTTAATCTGAGGTATAAATGTAGATTTTAATATCTCCACGTAATCTTGCTTATATAAAAAAGGAACAACAAAATATACAAGCATTACAATGCATAAATATTTTAATATTGATGCAATTTTTTGGTAGGGTAAATAAATAATTAATCCTAATAAAAGTATGGTAAAAAATACACTGAAAAAAGTAGCATCAATTGAAGGAAATAAAAGATTTCCTACGGCACCCATTCCCGCAATGTCAGCACCTATATTCATCACAATTGCAGGGAAACTAAATATCAACATGATATATAATATTGGCCTTGGATAATGTTTTTTGAGTGTACCTGTTAATCCTTGTGAGGTAACCAATCCAATTTTGGCACACATTTGTTGTATGGAAGCCATCAGCGGAAAAGCAACAATGGATGTCCATAAAGTAGAAAGCCCAAAGGCTGCACCTGCCTGTGAGTATGTTGCAATACCCGAGGGGTCATCGTCGCTTGCGCCAGTAACCAAGCCTGGTCCAATTAATTTCCATAAGCGATTAAATTTATTTTTTTTATTTTTCAATATTAGCATTTTGAATTAGTAGCGTATTTAATGCATTTCTTTATAATAATTAAAATCTTCTTTGGTCCAAACATCAGGCGATGCATGGCTTCCTTCTTTAAAGTCAATCTTTACATGTTTGATCGCTTTTATTGCTGTCAAATTAAGCACAACAGTAGCAATGTATAAATCTGCTCCACTGCTACCAATTTCGTCTGTTAAATATCTACTATCTTTAATTTTGG
>JANMFB010000240.1:0-11924 GCA_031377605.1 Ferruginibacter sp. | reverse complement strand
AGATACAGCATCTTTTAATGAAATGAAAGCATTTTTTGATAAAAATTTGAGATAATTATCAATCAAAGTTTCACTGGTTTTAAATATTCAGTCTACATCTAAATATATTATTATTGTTTTACCGCAGGTTATCAGGTTATTCTGTAGATCTGCGGTTTTTCAATTTATTAAAAGGTAAAATAGTTTTATTAACTTATATACAAATCCCTAACTAGCAATTCTAAATTTCCAACTCTTTCCTTCGCATTGATTCTTGTCTTTATTTAACGTTTGCTAAAATTTGCAATACAATGTCCCCGTCAATAAAAGATGAATAAAGAAAAAATGTTGAAGAGTTCACTTCGATAAGCTCAGTGTAAACTTGCTAATGAATTCCTTATGAAAAACTACTTTTAAACAACAAATTTCAAACAACCAAACTAAGAATACAAAGAAACAACCAATTATTAAGCGTCATTTTGTATTCTTTGTATCCGTTGTTCTCTTTGTGTGAAAACCTTATCTTCGCAGCACTTAGAAATAGTATAGAAAATGAGTAAAGAACTTACAACAAGAGCCGATAATTATTCGGAATGGTACAATGAATTGGTAGTAAAAAGTCAGTTGGCAGACCACTCCGCAGTACGTGGTTGCATGGTAATAAAGCCTTATGGTTTTGCTTTGTGGGAGAATATGCGTGATCAATTAGATAAAATGTTTAAAGATACAGGCCATGTAAATGCATACTTTCCATTGTTTGTACCTAAAAGTTTATTTGAAGCTGAGGAAACAAATGCAGAGGGTTTTGCAAAAGAGTGTGCCGTAGTTACCCATTATAGATTAAAAGCTGACCCTAACAATAAGGGCAAACTGATCGTAGACCCTGAAGCAAAATTGGAAGAAGAATTGGTAGTGCGTCCTACAAGTGAAGCAATTATTTGGAACACATACAAGGGTTGGATACAATCTTACAGAGATTTACCAATATTGATAAACCAATGGGCAAATGTGGTTCGTTGGGAAATGCGTACTCGTTTGTTTTTGCGTACAGCAGAATTTTTGTGGCAAGAAGGGCATACAGCGCATGCTACAAAAGAAGAAGCCGTAGAAGAAACAGTAAAGATGGTAAATGTGTATGCAGATTTTGTGGAGCAATATATGGCAGTACCTGTAATAAAAGGTGTAAAAACTGCAAGCGAACGTTTTGCTGGTGCAGAAGATACGTATTGCATAGAGGCGTTGATGCAAGATGGTAAGGCATTGCAAGCTGGCACATCACATTTTCTAGGACAAAATTATGCCAAAGCTTTCGATGTAAAATTTAGTGATAAAAATAATAAATTGGAATACGTTTGGGCTACAAGTTGGGGCGTATCTACTCGTTTGATTGGTGCACTAATAATGGCGCATAGCGATGACCAAGGCCTTATAATGCCGCCAAGGATAGCTCCTTTGCAAATTGTATTTGTACCTATTTATAAGGGCGAAGAAAGCAAACCAATAATAGATGCCAAAGCAAATGAAATTATAGATGCGTTGAAGGCTATGGGTATAAGGGTAAAATACGATAACAGCGACAATACTAGACCAGGTTGGAAATTTGCAGAGTACGAACTAAAAGGCGTACCTCTACGTGTGGCGCTTGGTATGAGAGATTTGGAAAATAACGTAGTGGAAGTAGCACGTAGAGATACAAAAGAAAAGCAAACTATTTCGCTAGATGGTATTGCAGATTATTTGAAAAATTTATTAGACGAAATACAAACAAATATTTACAACCGTGCCTTGAGTTTTAGAAATGTGCACATAACAGAAGTTAACTCTTGGGATGAATTTGTGAAAACCTTGGATGAAAAAACTGGGTTTGTTTCTGCCCATTGGGATGGTACAGCAGAAACAGAAGAGGAAATAAAGGAGCTTACAAAAGCTACTATTCGTTGTATTCCTTTAGACAATAAAAAAGAAGCAGGTTCATGTGTACATAGCGGAAAGGCAAGTAAGGAAAGGGTTTTGTTTGCTAGGGCGTATTGAAATTAGACACACGATTTTAGATACAAGACAAGAGATTCTAATTATAAGATAACTTATGTCTAACACCAAATATCTATCATCTTACACTTAACACCTAACATCTCCTGTCAATCGATTTGAATGTAACAGCATGGTTAGAAGCTCACGAATTACCTTGTTTGATAAGAACTGTTTTTCAAGTAGATTGCCCAACTTGTGGACTGCAAAGGAGTGTGGTTTCCTTACTTAAAGGAAATGTTGGAGAAAGTTTTGGGCTTTATCCTCCGTTATTTTTTGTGCTATTTTTCTTTGGTTTATTTTTTATAAATAAGCGATTTGAAATTTTTAGCTCACAAAAATATATACGATTGGGTGTTCCTTCCATATTTATCATTATCTTAGTTTTTTATATACATAAACTAATAACTTTAAACTAAAACTATGGCAGAGCAACAAAATTATTTGAGTCCTAATGGCAATCAACAAGCGCCATTACCAAATGCAACCGCATCTCTAGTACTTGGTATTATTTCTATTCTTGGAGGTTTTTGCTACGGAGTTGTTGGCATTATTTGTGGCATAATTGGATTGGTACTTGCAAATAAAGATCGTAAATTATACCAAGAAAACCCAGACACATATTCAGCTTCTAGTTATAGCACATCGAACTCTGGGAGAATTTGTTCTATTATAGGTTTGGTTATTGGTGCATTGGTAGTTATTGTAATGATATTTTACATCATATTTTTTGGTGCTTTATTTATGGAAGCATTTAGACAAGCAAGATAGAAAGCATTATATTATTATTGAAAAGGTATTGATGACTTCAGTACCTTTTTTTATTCCTTCGTAGCAAGAAAATTATAATCTTCCAACAACTTTTCTAAAAAATCTATAGAAGACAAAGTAGATTGTATTTTAAGTACATCTTTAATCTTATATTCTACTCTCATGCACACATCATGGTTGTGGCTTTTACGAGCTTGAGTGAGCACAGTTTTTATGGTGTTTATATCATTATCCGATAGCTTCATTACCTCCGGAAAACTTGCCTTGTAGCTTTTATTGTCTATGCTAATAAAAATGGTATCATCTAAACTCATAGATGTTTTTGCCTCTACAACCGTAGTGCCTGCTGCTAAATCTCCCAGCCTTTGTTTGTTTTTTGTAACCAACACCAAAATGATAACTGGTATGGCAAAAAAACACGTCATTATAAAATATCCTACGATAGAAAATGAAAAGGAATAAATATATCCAAACAAAAACGGCCATTCAAAAAATTTAGTGATCCACCTTAGAATAAACTGACCCAAAGTAGGCTCACCACCTTCTAAACTAATAGCCCTAATGTTCATTATTTTTTTACCTAATGTTTGTCCATTAAACAATAATTCAGTTATTAATGAATAAAAAAGCATTGGTAGTGATATTACAATAATATCTAGCCCCATGTTATTTTCTTGTGATAGCCCCAAGCCATCATACAAAAAATATTTCATGGAGTATAGGTAAATACCCAAGATGGCAAAATCTATTAAATACGCTACAAGTCTTTTATGAAAAGGAGCAATTTCAAAATCCAATCCTACATTAAAAGCAGTATTTATTTGTACAGTTGACATAGCTTATTGCAAGGTATAAGAATTTGTTGATTGTATAAAAGCTTTTTTATATAAAGTAAAATAGATAAATTGTGTATTCAAATATTACTACCGTAACTATTCTATGAGGGAGGCAATGTTCATTAAAAAAAATGCAGAGAAATGGAAGCGATACCAGCAAGAGGAACCCGCCAATCCTGATGATGCCTCTGAGCGTTTTATTACAATTATGGATGATTTGGCTTATGCTAAAACTTTTTATCCAAGGAGCAAAGCCACAAAATGGATCAATGGATTAGCAGCTTCTGTTTATCAAAATATTTACAAAAATAAGAAGGAAAAGTATAGTCGTTTTTTTACTTTTTTCAAATACGAATTGCCACTTGTTATTAAAAGGCATCACCGCACATTTTTATTTACAGCCATTATTTTTATTGCTTTTGTTGCTCTTGGAGTTTTCTCCTCTATCCATAATCCCGATTTTGTTAGAAATGTTTTGGGTGATGATTATGTGCAAATGACGGAAGATAATATTGCGAAAGGAGATCCCTTTGGTGTTTATAAGGATGACAACAAATTTAATATGTTTGTTCGTATTGGTTTCAACAATATTAAGGTAGCATTCCTCACTTTTGTATTTGGTTTTACTGCTGGTATTTTTACATTGAAAGTACTTTGGGACAATGGAATAATGCTCGGGTGTTTTCAATACATATTTTTTTCAAATGGTTTAGGGATGAAATCAATCTTAGTTATTTGGATACATGGAACAATAGAAATTTCTTCGATAATAATAGCGGGTGTTGCAGGTTTTGTAGTAGCAAATGGTATGTTGTTTCCTGGTACTTACTCTCGCATGGAGTCTTTTAAAAGGCATGTAAAAGATGCGGCTAAAATTTTAATTTGCTTGATACCGTTCTTCATAATGGCTGCTTTTTTAGAAAGTCATGTAACGCAACTTATGAGTACCACATTTGATCGTAAACCCGATGGAATGCCAATGTGGGCTAGTCTTTGTATTTTAGGAGCTTCCTTATTTTTAATTGTTTGGTATTTTGTTGTATGGCCAATTCTACTCAGTAAAAAAGGGTATTTTATAAAAAAAGATGGCATCGTATCTCGATTGCAAGATGCTGATGCGTAAAATATTCATGCTTCTTATTGTGTGCTTAAGCTTACAGGTGAATTTATTTGCACAAAATAATTCTTACGATGATACAGTAACAGTTTCGGCACCTGAAGTTTTAGAAGAAAATTACAAAACTGAGGAGCCAGAAATAAATATAAAAAAATATAAAAATTTTGGTGAGGAAGTACTTGGAGATACATTGATAAATTTTAATAGCTTCGAGCTTAATCATGATTCCATAAACAGTTGGAAGAATAGCAAAAAATATGGTTGGATAAAATCATTAGATAAAGACCTTAAAGACTTTGATGCAAAATCCAATGAAAACAAAGAGCGCAACTCTAATAATGAAAGAAAATTTATAAAGACAGCTTCTGCAACAGAAAAATTTTTTAACTCCGGAATTTTAAAATTAATTCTTTGGGGTCTGGCAATAGCTTTTGTGTTATTTATTGTTTATAATTTATTTTTAAGCAAAGGTTTTTTTAGTAAAGCAAGTAAGAAATCAGTAACTCAAGTAGAGGAGGTGGTAGATGAAAATGATATGGAGAATGATTTCCTTTCATTACAGCAAAAAGCATACGCAGCAGGGGATACAAGGCTAGCCATGCGTTATTTATTTTTACGTATGTTGAAAAAATTGAATGAGAAGGAATTGATTCAATTTGCCATTGACAAAACCAATAGCACTTATGCAAGCGAACTTGCCCCTGGTTTGAGAAATGATTTCTCTTCTTTGGCACTTTACTACGAATACATTTGGTATGGAAAATTCTCCATAGAAAATGAAGTATTCGATAAAATAGAAAATCAATACAGTCAATTTCTAAATAGCGTATAATTTTGCAAATGCATTTAAACTATATTATTTTTTTATTGTTGTTTCTTGTATTGGGGTGTAGTGCCCCAAAAACCAAGTTGCCAGATTTAAGGGAAAGCTTTGCCTTTACTGACTCAAAGCCTTTTGGTACATCTGTAGCTTTTGATATGTTGCAGAATGCTTACCCCGAAAAGCAAATTGAAATTGGTAAAAAAGATTTTGGAGAAAATTATGGGTGGTTTTATGATACCACATCCATTTATATGAATTTCAGCAGTAATTATTACGTAACAGAGAGAGATGCACAAGCAATTTTAGATTTTGTCTATAAGGGTAACACTGCAGTTATATCTTCTGCAAATTTCGATACAGCTTTTATGCGCAAAATATACTGCACTCAATCCCGTAATGATACGTATAAGCATTTAAAATACCGAGCAAATACTTCTACCCGTTTCAATCAAGGGCTCTCTTTATCTCCTGAAAAATTTGAATATTATTATTATCCATTTGCAAATTTTTTTCCAGAATTAAACGGAGATTATGCTCGCATTATGGGCTATAATGAAAATGAAAGACCTAATATGTTTGTATTTTTATGGGGGCATGGTAAAATAATTTTTCATGCAGAACCAAGGGTTTTTAGCAATTATTTTTTGCTTACAAAAAATAATTATTTGTATATGCAAGAGTTACTTCAGATGTTACCTGAAAGTCCACAGAATATTTATTGGGATAATTTTTATGCAAAGAAAAACTATGTAAGCAATGGCGATAAAGGCGGTTCATTAAGTGCTCTTATGAAATATCCACCACTTGCAAGGGCGTTTTTAATATGTCTAGGATTGTTAGGTTTATACATTTTATTTAATAGTAAAAGAAGACAAAGATTAATACCAGTTGTAAAAGCTCCTGAAAATACTACAATAGCTTTTGCAGAAGCTATTGCAGAGTTGTATCTTAACAACAAAGACAATAAGTTAATTGCAGAGAAGATAATTACTTATTTTAATGAGCATTTAAGAACAAAATATTTTTTTACAAACAATATTAATGATGACACCTACGCTGATGTGCTTAGTAGAAAAAGCGGTGTTTCTATAGAAGTTACAGATAAGTTAACAAGTGCTATAAAAAAAGCAACACAAACACAAAAAATAAGCGACGAGGATTTACTTATACTTAACGGATTAATTGAAAAATTTTTAAAAAATAAATCATAATGGAAGATATTTTATTTCAAGAAAGCAGCCCTGTTACAGAGCTAAACAATAAATTAAAAGAAATAAGGGCAGAGATAGGAAAAGTCATTATAGGGCAACAGCAAGTGGTGGATTTAATGCTAATAGGACTTTTTAGCGATGGACATATTTTGCTAGAAGGTGTGCCAGGTGTTGCTAAAACGCTCTCTTCAAAATTACTTGCCCGTATAATTGATGTAAATTTTTCAAGGTTGCAATTTACGCCCGATCTTATGCCAAGTGATGTAATTGGTACTTCTGTATTTAATCCTAAAGAAGGTACTTTTTATTTTAAACGAGGCCCTATTTTTGGAAATATCGTTTTGATAGATGAAATAAACCGAGCTCCAGCAAAAACTCAATCTGCCCTTTTTGAGGTAATGGAGGAGCGTCAAATTACTGTAGATGGTACTACACACGAAATGGATTATCCTTTCCTTGTATTGGCTACCCAAAATCCAATAGAGCAAGAAGGAACTTATCGTTTACCAGAGGCACAGTTAGATCGATTCTTATTTAAAATAGAAATTGGCTATCCATCTTTAAAAGAAGAGATTACAATATTGGAGCAACAGCACAGCAAAACACAAGCGCAGTTGTTGCAAAATGTAAACAAATTACTTTCTATAGGGGAAATAAAAAAATATAGAGAAGTAATTCAGAATATCACCGTAGATCCTAAATTGCTAGAATACATTGCAACCATTATTGTAGAAACAAGGAACAATTCTTCCCTATATTTAGGTGCATCCACAAGAGCTTCTTTAGCATTGCTAAAAGCTGCTAAAGCTACAGCAGCATTAAGGGGTAGAGATTTTATAATTCCCGAAGATATACAACAAATGGCGCCACATGTATTGCGTCACCGTATTATGTTATCGCCAGAAAAAGAAATGGAAGGTATTACACCCGATCAACTTATCGAAAACATATTAAAATCTATTGAAGTACCAAGATAGTGAGCGTTTATAATAAATATATCAGGGATTTTTTTATAACATTGCGATTTTACATTGCTATGGGCAGTTGTGTTTTTATCTATTTTATTGCGTTCTTTTATCCGCCATTATTCTCCATTGGTAATATTATTTTTGGTATAGTTAGTTTGCTTGTACTTGCAGATTATTTTTTTATTTTTTATGCCAAAAGGCCAATCGTAGCCACAAGAAAAATTAGCAGTAGACTTAGTAATGGTGAGGATAATCTAGTTCAATTAGTTGTAGAAAATAAATTGTCATTCACGATTCATCTAGAAGTGATAGATGAGTTGCCTTTGCAAATACAAGAGCGCAATATGCTGATGAAGCGCACGCTACAAGCAAAAGAAACGAACATTATAAAATACAATATCTCACCTGTAGAAAGAGGTAATTATAGTTTTGGTAATGTTATAATTTATTTGACTTCATTACTCGGGCTTGTTCAGCGCAGACAAAAGATAGATTCTGAAGAGGTAGTAAGTGTGTATCCTGCTTTTTCTCAACTAGGAAGATATGCGCTTATTGCACAAGCAACTACCAATGAGTATGGTAGTAAGCGTATGCGAAAAATAGGGCAGAGTATGGAGTTTGAGCAAATAAAAGAGTATGTAACAGGGGATGATGTTCGTACCATCAATTGGAAAGCAACTGCTCGTAAAGGGTCCATAATGATAAATAATTATACCGATGAAAAATCTCAGCAAGTATATTGTGTAGTGGATAAAGGGCGATTGATGAAAATGCCTTTTAATGGGTTGTCTTTATTAGATTATGCCATAAATGCCACGCTAGCACTAACCAATATTTGTTTACAAAAGCAAGATAAAATTGGCCTTATAAGTTTTGCAGAAAGGATTGGAAGTATTGTAGCTGCAGATAGAAAACCTATTCAAAGAGAAAAAATAATGCAAGTATTGTACAAAGAGCAAACTGCTTTTTTGGAAAGTGATTATGAAATGTTATATATGCAGGTGCGCAACAAAATAAAACAACGTAGCCTTCTCATTTTATTCACAAATTTTGAATCGCTCAACGGACTTAAACGCCAAGTTAGTTACTTGCGTTCTATTGCAAAGCACCATTTATTGCTTGTTGTTTTTTTTGAAAATACAGAGCTTACAAAACTTTCAAATGCCGCTGCTCTAAATATTGAAGATGTATACGTGAAGACAATTGCAGATAAATTGGCTTATGAAAAAAGGATGCTAATAAAAGAATTACACCAGTTTGGAATTATAGCAATACAATCAGCACCACAAAATCTTACTGTAAATACCATCAATAAATATTTAGAGTTAAAAGGAAAACAAATGATTTAGTTTTTGGAGCATGAGCGGCAAATCTACAATGGGCTTCAGTATCACGCTATTCATTACGCCCCTATTCGGGGGCTTACGGGGGCTGCATTACTATCGTAGCTAGTATCAATATTTAATCTTTATTCAACTTTTATCTGAGCGAATTATTATTTTAAAGTAAGTGTTTCTTTCTTGTAATATCAATTATACTTTAAAAACTATCTGCAATCTCACCCATTCCTTGTTGTAGGCGTAGTTTTAAAATGAAACGATTATAAACATAAAAGCGAATGCACTCAATTTTTTTATTTACAATCGTATTAAAAATAATTTTAGGCAATTAAGCTTAAATTGCATAAAAAAAACATGCGCAAACTTTTATTAGCAGCATTTTTACTCATTGCATTTGGTGCTAAAGCACAAGAAGATACTATCATTACAAGACTAAAAAAGGATTTAGCAAAAGAAAAAGGTTTAAATGCCAAGTTAGATATTACCGAACGTTTAGCTGCCTATTCTGAGGTGTATACTCCAAACCTTACAGCTGATTATTTAAACGATGCTATTTTATTGGCAGAACAAAGTAGAGATAGAGATTTAATGATAAAGGCGAGGCGTGTAGCAGCAACTTCGTATTTGGGTAATGGTCGTGAACAAGCAAAAACCCAATTAGCAAAAAAATATGCTCAAGAAGCTTTAGATATTTGTAAGCTAGGTGGCGTATCAACAAAGGAAATGGTGGTTAGCAATATGCTTATGAGCCGCATACAAAGATACCTAGGTAAAGCCTCAGAAGGTTTGCAATACAATCAAACTGCATTAGATTTAGCCAACAAATCTGATAACGATTCACTAAAAGTTATAGCCAATATGAGTAATGGAAATACGCTCCTTTATCTCGATGAAAATATAAAAGCATTTAAAAGTTATTTAGCAGGAGAAGAAATACTTCAAAAAGCAAAAATTACAAATTCGCAAGAACTTACAATGGCCATTAAAAATTGTTTTGTATCATTTTATCAAAAAATTGAAGATTATAACAAGGCAATAGATTATCAATATCAGATATATCAGTATTATGACGATAAAAATAAACAAGCAGAGTCTTTATCAATGCTAGGTTTAATTGCAGAAAATTATATGCGTGCAAAAAAATATGATATTGCCCAAGCTACATATAACAAAATTTCGGTTTTAGCTGATAGTTTAAAATTACCCGATTATAAGTTTAGTGCTATGCTAGGTAAGTTGAACACATTAATTTACCTTAAAGAAAAAGATAAGGTACTAAATCTCTTAAAATCTAACCCTCAAATTTTAGAGAAATTTAAACAAGTAGGGATGATGCATATTTTAGAAAAAGGACTTGCAGATACCTATCACGAATTAAATATGAATGATTCTGCCACTTTTTACTTTAAAAAATCATTACCTGTAATAGATAGTAAAGAAACTATTTTTAATAGGATAGATGCTCATTTAAGCTACGGCAAACATTTATACGGTATGGGGCAATACAACAATGCTATTACAGAATTTAAAACAGCAGATCAGCTTAGTGATAGCACTAATAATTTATCAACTCGAGTAGCTATTTTAAAAATGTTGGATTCTTGTTACCAAGGCTTAGGCGATTTTAAAAATGCATTTTTATACAGTTCAAAATATGGAATTGCCCAAAAATTATTAGATGAAAAAAGTAAAGAAAAAGAATTATTAAACTTACAAATTGAATCTGCCAATAAACAAAAAGAGCGCCTAGCAAAAGAAGAAGAAGAAGCCACAATAAAAAGACATAATTGGCAATATTCGGGTATTCTTATATTAATTATTACTTTGTTTACTTTTTTAACAGCACTCGGTGTTTTTAAAGTTCCCATAAAGTGGATTAGGGCAATTGGCTTTTTTTCGTTCATTCTTTTATTTGAATTTATTATTTTACTTGCAGATACCTGGATACACCATGCAACCCATGGAGAGCCTTGGAAAGTGCTTTCTATTAAAGTGGTACTAATTGCCATATTGCTCCCATTTCATCATTATTTAGAGCATAAAGTAATAAGCTATATCACCAGAAAACATCACGAAGAGGATTTAAAATTACAGGCAAAGCACGGTTAGAATTGTTTGTAAGGTCCATTTATTTTAATCATGTTAATCAAATAGACATTGAAATCTTACTTTTAAAAATCTCGCAGGGTATGGCTGTTTAAACGGGTACACGTGTAAATATAGTTTGTATATCCGCCATGGAGGAGACTGTTGTTTTTTCAAAGGTTAATCCGTTTTAAACATTATTTTATCAATATTAACTTTCGCTTAATCGCCCTATAAAAAACTACTTTAAAAATACATGAGGTCATATTTATTAATCATATTAGCTTTCTCTTCTTTCGCATCTGCTCAAGATTCTACTTATTTTGATGGCAAAAGAGCAATAACCCTTAGCCCAATTATACTGGACGGGAAGTTTAATGTACAAGGATTTATATCAAGAATTAAAGAAGATACAAGTTTTTACAAAGCGTTTAGAAATTTACACATCGTAAATTTTTCGTCAACAAACGATATTCGCATGCTCGAAAAAAATGGTGCTTTAAAAGCTTCTTTACATAGTATCACAAAGCAAAAAGTAAGCGACGGCTGCAGAACAATGCAATCTTTTAATGAAACCACCACTGGCGATATGTACAACGATGCAAAAGAATTTAATTATTACACAGCCAACATGTATGCCTCCTTATTTTTTACAAAAGGTTCTGTTTGTGGCGAAACAAATGTGGTAAAAGGAACCAATTTCTCTACCTCGGGCAAAAGTGGTATGGATAAACACAAAGAGCAATTAAAAATATTGTTCTTTAAC
>JANMFB010000220.1:0-8109 GCA_031377605.1 Ferruginibacter sp. | reverse complement strand
CTCTGCACTTGCATTGCCAAGCGGGCTCATTTTTTCCGCATAATCTATAAAGCCATCAAAACCTTTTACACCACTACCTGCTGTAGTTCTCGTAGGAGATTGTGAAATAGTATTTACCCGAACGTGTTTTTTTACTCCGTAGTGATAACCGAAACTACGAGCTACACTTTCCAATAATGATTTTGCATCTGCCATTTCATTGTAGTCCGGGAAAACTCTTTGTGCCGCTATATAAGTCAGCGCAACAACGCTTCCCCATTCGTTCAATGCATCATGCTTCATACATGATGCAAGTACACGATGCAGACTCATGCTGCTTATTTCAAGAGTTTTTAGGTTGTGTACATAATCAATTTCTGTATAATGTTTCCCTTTTCTCACGTTTATACTCATTCCTATTGAATGCAGAATAAAATCAAATCCTCCACCAAAATGCTCCATCGCTTTTGTAATTAGATTTTCAACATCTTCTGCATTACTTACATCACAAGCTATAACAGGTGCACTAATTTTTTCTGCAAGCTTATTAATTTCTCCCATACGCATTGCTACTGGTGCATTGCTCAATACTATTTCTGCTCCTTCTTCATGGCATTTAATTGCTGTTATCCATGCAATAGACTTTTCATCTAATGCGCCAAAAATAATCCCTTTTTTCCCTTTGAGTAAGTTGTACATAATTCTTATCTATTTACAAATGATGTTATAGGGTGTAAATTAAATAAAATCTGGCAAATGACTTAAATATAAAAACTAGCAGTTTTAATCAAAATTTGCATTGCAATAAAAAAATTCCAATATACCAAAATAAAGATGCATCCTTAATTTTCCTACAATCCTTTTGCTGCTTTTGTTTTACATTTGGATTTATCATAAAAGTACCATATTAAATAATTAGAAATAGTATGTTTAAAATATTATTGAAAAACGAATTTTCTATTGCTATACTTGCAGCTATACTATTTATTCCTTTTTTGGGTGCCGTACATTTGTTTGACTGGGATGAAATAAACTTTGCAGAGAGTGCAAGGGAAATGATTACGAGTGGTAATTATTTATCTGTACAGATAAACTACGCAAGTTTTAATGAGAAGCCACCACTATTCTTTTGGCTTCAAGTACTTAGTATGAAAGTATTTGGCATTAATGAGTTTGCAGCTCGTTTTCCTAATGCAGTATGTGGTATTATTACCTTGGTTTTATTGTTTAGAATAGGTAAAAGAGTTTTTGATGAGAATCTGGCGAGGATTTGGGTGATGATATACTTAGGTACGTTTCTTAGTTTTCTTTATTTCAAAAGTGGTATTATTGATCCTTGGTTTAACCTTTTTATTTTTTTAGCCATATTTCATTTTTATGCTTTATCCTTAAATGAAAGTGCAAAAAAAATAAGACATACTTTTTTTGTAGGTATATTTTTAGGGCTTGCAGTTCTTACTAAAGGGCCTGTTGCCATTTTGATATCCTCACTAAGTTATATTGTATTTGTTTGTGTTAACAAATTCAAGTTTTATGTTAGTTGGAAAGAATTTCTAATCATAATTGCCACAACATTCCTTGTATGCTTTGCTTGGTTTGGAGTAGATTTTTGGCAACATGGACCTACTTTTATAAAATTATTCATAGAAAGACAGATTGCCATCTTTAGCACAAATGATGCTGGCCATGCAGAACCGTTTTTTTATCATTGGTGGGTTTTGTTGATTGGATGTTTTCCTGCTTCTATATTTTTCATGAGGGGAATGTTTACAGCTGTACAAACAAATTCTCAAAAAGTTTTTAAACAATGGATGCTCATACTCTTTTGGGTTACACTAATATTATTCTCTATCGTAAAAACTAAAATTGTTCATTATTCATCAATGTGTTGGTTTCCACTTAGCTTTTTGGCTGCTTTATCTGTGCAAGAAATTTGGGAGCAGAAAAAAACTTCACTTTCGATTTGGCTAAAAATAATTTTAGCTCTTATTGGACTTGCTTTGGCATTGGCAATAACCTCAATACCGTTTGCACTTATGAATAAAGATCTTTGGATAAATAAAGTACAGGATATTTTTGCAAAAGGAAATTTAGAAGCTTTGGTAAATTGGTCTTGGACAGATGGTATCGGTGGACTTATCTTATTGGTAGGCGTTTTGTTTTATCTAATATCAAAATCGCAGCAATTAAAAACAATTGTACTATTTACAAGTGTTACCGTATGTTGTTTGCTAACAGCAATAATCATCACACCAAAAATTGAAGCAATAAGCCAGCGTGCAAATATTGAATTTTTTGAAGCACGAAAAAATGAGGATTGCTATGTAGAAACTTGGGGTTATAAAAGTTATGCGCATTATTTTTATACCGAAAAAAAGCCTTTTAAATATGATGATACTAAAACTATAGATTGGATGTTGAGAGGCAAAATAGATAAACCAGTTTATATATCTACAAAAATTCAAAACAAGCTGGAATTGGACACTATTCAGGGTCTAAAATTATTATATCAGAAAAATGGATTTATATTTTATAAGCGTAGCCCAGAATAATACTAGAGCTATTTTTAAAACTATTTTTTGAAAAATACTGTATTAAAATTACAGACTTAAAAATCTTATTTATGATTATAGATAGTAGAATTATACAATCCTAATTTCTTAAAAAAGTAACCTAAACTTACTCCCAATACTCCTAAACCGTATTTCATACTACGGCTAAAATTAATAGAGGAAGCCTCATCAAAATATTTCGTAGGGCATGTAACTTCCGCAATTTCAAAACCAGCATCAAAAATTTGCGCAATCATTTCATTGTCAAAAATAAAGTCGTCACTATTCGCTTCATAATTTACTTTTAGCAAAACCTCTTTTCCGAAAGCCCTATAACCTGTGTGGTATTCGCTAAGCTTTTGGCTCAATAGTATATTCTGGCTCAATGTAAGAAACCTATTAGCAATGTATTTGTACATTGGCATACCACCTTTTAATGCGCCTTTCCCCAAAATACGGCTACCAAAAACAACTGGATATAAGCCATTAGCAATAATACTAGCCATTGCAGGTATTAGAAGTGGGGTATATTGATAATCTGGATGAACCATGATGACTACATCAGCACCAATTTCCAAAGCTTTGTTGTAGCAGCTTTTTTGGTTTCCACCGTAGCCCCTATTTTTAGGATGTACAATTATATTTTTTATGCCTAGCCTTTCCGCTTCTTGCGCTGTATTATCTTTACTTGCATCGCTTACGAGTATTACATCATCTACTATTGAGAAATCAATTTCATTGTAAGTTTGTTCCAATGTCTTTTCAGCATTGTATGCAGGCATCACTACCACTATCTTTTTTCCTTTAAACATTCTATTATTTTAAATACGTAAAATACAAAGTTATTCTTAACCATTCAATAATTAGGCTATACTTTTAGAGATATATAATGCAGATTTAAGGTTTAATCAAGGACATATAGCATCTATATATAAGTCTTCTACCTTTTTTCTTGCCCAATCTGTTTTTCGAAGAAATTTTAACGATGAGTTAATGCTGGGATTACTTTTAAAGCAATTTATATTTATAATTTGACCGAGTTCCTCCCATCCAAAATGTTTTACAAGTTCCTCAAGGATTGTTTGCAAAGTTTTACCATGAAGTGGATTATTTGTTTGCATGTGAGATAAGGGTTAAGGGTTGCAAGCTAAATAAATCATAAATAAGAAGCGCCACTTTAATTAAATTTCATTAAAAAACCCCGACAAAATATATCGGGGTTTATTTGTGGAGGCACACGGGTTCGAACCGCGGACCCTCTGCTTGTAAGGCAGATGCTCTAAACCAGCTGAGCTATGCCTCCTTGTTTTGGGAGTGCAAATATAAGAATGTAAATTTTATTAGCAAAGTTTTTAAAGATATTTTTACTTGAACTTGTTTTTTAAAGCTAAAAGTGCATCTTCCATAGTGGCTGGTTCAACTTTCTTTGGAGCTTCTGCAAAAAACTTTTGCTTAGGTTTGTTACTCCAATTTTTTTGCTTATTTTGTGATTGCTCTTTGGCTATACCAATACCTGCTTGCTTTATAGAAAGCGCTATTCTCTTTCTAGGTATATCGAGCTCCATCACTTTTACTTTTACTTGTTGGTTTAGTTTTAGTACTTCTGTTGGGTCTTGAATGTATTTATCAGCAATTTCTGACACATGTACCAATCCATCTTGTTTTACTCCAATATCAACAAATGCACCAAAACGAGTAAGATTTGTAACAATCCCCGGCACTTCCATTCCTACTTGTACATCTTCGATGGAAAAAATTTGAGCAAATTCAAACAATTGAGCCTCACTTCTTGGGTCTAATCCAGGCTTTTTAAGTTCTGATATTATATCATTAATCGTATGTTCACCAAAGCTCTCTGTAATGTACTTCTTTACAACAATTGTTTTTAGTAGTTCCTCATTCCCTATCAATCTATTTACATCAGCATTAATATCTTTTGCCATTTGCTCTACCAATTCGTAGGCTTCGGGATGCACTGCACTTGTGTCTAAAATGTCTTTAGCATCTGGTATTCGCAGAAAGCCTGCACATTGCTCATACGCTTTACCACCAAGGCGAGGTACTTTAAGCAATTGTTTACGACTTGTAAACTTTCCCTCTTGCTTTCTGTAGGTTACAATATTTTCCGCAATAGTGCTACCGATTCCACTTACATAACTCAACAGATGTTTACTAGCAGTATTTAAATTCACGCCTACGATGTTTACACAACTTACTACTGTTTGGTCCAGCTTTTCTTTAAGCCGTGGCTGGTTTACATCATGCTGGTACTGCCCTACTCCAATACTTTTAGGATCTATTTTTACGAGCTCAGCTAATGGATCCATTAGCCTTCTACCTATACTCACTGCGCCTCTTATTGTGATATCTTGGTCAGGAAATTCTTGTCTTGCTATTTCCGATGCAGAATAAATGCTAGCACCGTCTTCGTTTACCAGGTAAACCGGAATTCCAAGATTTAGTTTTTTTACAAACTGTTCTGTTTCTCTTCCTGCCGTACCATCTCCTATTGCAAACGCCTCTATATCGAATTGTTTCACCAACAAATGCAACGTATGTTCTGCATCATCCATTCTATTTTTCTCGTGCACATATATGAGCGCTGTCTTTTGCAACTCTCCTTTTTCATCTATACAAACCACTTTGCAGCCAGTTCTATAACCTGGGTCTATTGCTAATATTCTTTTGCTGCCTACCGGCGAACTTAATAGTAATTGACGCAAATTTTCTGCAAATACATTGATAGCTTCTTCATCTGCTGCAGTTTTCAAATTTGTTCTACATTCAGTTTCTAAGCTAGGCTGTAATAACCTTTTGTAACTATCTTTTACAGATTTACGAAGTTGATCATTACAAGTACTCATGCCTTTTATATACAACTCTTCTATAATCTCCAATGCAATTTCTTCTTGCGGCTCTATAGAAATTCTTAAAAACCCTTCTAAAAATCCACGAAGCACTGCAAGCGTTCTGTGCGATGGTATAGAAATAATTTTTTCCGAAAACTCAAAATAATCTTTGTACTTAATAGCTGCTGATTCTTTATCTGTAAGCACTGTGGCTTTTAAAGTTGCTTCTCTTTCAAAAAGCTTACGCAGCTTTTCTCTTACAGTAATATCTTCATTTATAATTTCTGCAATAATGTCTCTAGCTCCTTGCAACGCAGCTTCCACAGTTAATACTTTTTCATTTATAAAAGCTGCTGCTTCTTTTTCTACATCAATCTCCGTTTTTGTAAGCAACATTTCTGCCAAAGGCTGTAACCCGTTCTCTCTCGCTACAACAGCTCTTGTTTTCCGCTTTTGTTTGTAAGGCAAATAAATATCTTCTAAATTGCTAATGGTTATTGCGGCGTCAATTTTTGCTTGCAACGCTTCCGTCATTTTGCCTTGTTCAATTATTGTTTTTTCAATAAAGGCTTTTCGTTCTGCAAATTCAAGCATGGATTTTTGCTCATCTTGTATTTGTTGTATTTGCACTTCATCTAAAGCTCCGGTCATATCTTTTCTATAACGAGCAATAAAGGGAATGGTACTTCCTTCAGCTAATAATTGTAAAACTGTTTCTACTTGCTGTGGTTTTATGGAAAGCTTTTGAGCTATGAGGTTATTGAACATGTTTTTTCTTTTTTCCGAGCATCACATCCTTATTCAACTTCAAAGGCAAGTTTATACTGAGTTTGTCGAAGTGAACGCTTAATCATTTTATCTTTTTCCGAACATTCGGAAGAACTTTAATTATGGAGAGCGAATTTAAGGAATTGAAATGTTGTTTTACACCTGAGTTCAAAGAGTTTATTCACAGATTGAAAAAAGTTTTTTCCCTTTAAAGACGATACAACCTTTTGCTTAATCAGATGCTAATATTAATTTTTTCTCTGGATTTTTTTCCGCATAAGCATAAATACTATTTCTAATGAAATCATTGTCGGAATATGGCTCTAGCATTTCTTTCAATAAATGAATTGATTGTGGTTGTGAAGTTGAATCAATATATCCCATTCCCCAAAAACAACCGTTCTCAATCAATAAACAAAGATTTTCATCATCATTTATACCTTCTTCTATTAATGCAAATGTAGGAAGTTGATCTTTTAATTGATTTAATGCATTTCTTACTTTGTTATTGTAAATATTGGGTTCATCAATAAACTCAAAATCGGTTTCTGTAAATGCATTTTTATCTATATAACAAAGTTTATGATTCAATTCAAATTCGTCAATCATATTGCGAAGCAAAACTTGCCCTTCATGAAGCATATTAAAAATATAAGCTGCAGGAAAATTTTTTTTTCGCTTATCAATTAACAATCTCATATATCCACGCCCATCTTCAAAACTGTAGAGACCATATTTTTGAGTTGGCTGTTTTTGACTTGCATTGTATTTTGGCCAAAGTCTTTTTATTTCGGTGCTCTCTAATATTAAAGCATGTAATTCATTAGCACATTCTTTATAAGAAATATTGGTAACCAATCGCAAAAAATCTTGTCTCCTATTGCCTGCATCATTATGAGTAAAGTGGCTTGTAACTCTTTTCTTAATATTGATGGCTTTGCCCACATAAATAATTTTACCTTTTGCATCATGAAAGTAATAAACTCCCGCAGTTGGCGGTAATGCGTTAATTACTTTTTTATCTAAATGTATTGGTAACCATTGTTCAGAAGAAGTACGCTTGAGCATTTTATCGATATGCTCCAAACCATCGGCGGCTAAAATTCTATCAAATAATTTTACAGTAGCAGCTGCATCTCCGTCGGCTCTATGCCTGCCATCTACTTCTATTTTCAAACTCCGGCATAATTTACCCAAACTGTATGAAGGTAAACCAGGAATAGCTTTCCGTGCAAGGCGAACGGTACAAAGTTTTTTTACATTTAATTCGTAGCCAGCTTTTTTTAAATGGTGGTGTACAAATGAATAGTCAAAATTTACATTGTGCGCTACAAAAATATTTTCTTGTAATATTTCTAGAATTTGTGGTGCTATTTCTTCAAATGTAGGAGCAGATGCTACCATTGCATTGTTTATGCCTGTAAGTGCAGTTATAAAAGATGGAATTCGCATCTCGGGATTGATGAGGGTAGTAAAATGCTGTACTACTCTTTCACCATCGTGTACATGTATGGCTATTTCGGTAATTCCATTGGCTGATGCATGACCACCAGTTGTTTCTATATCTACTATTGCGTACAAGTTGTTAATTTGAAAATGTGAAAATAACTCATTTGAAAATTGGACTTATGCAATTTACTAAATTAATTAGTTATTACTTTATTTCTATAGAATATTTTTAAGGAAAAACAAAAAGCATCCTATGGCTTAAAGAATGTTGAATTCGTGAAGTACCATCGGGGGCACGCCCAAAACTGTTTTTAAAGCGATAACCTAATTACTTCGCAAACTGAGCCCAGTCGCCTTTTGTCTATGGTCTGTATTTATCGTACTTTTGCCATCCGAAAAACAGCAATAGACAACATGGAACTTTCAAAGAATTTTGAGCCGCAGGAAATTGAGAAAAAATGGTACAGCCATTGGATGAACAAAGGTTATTTTAATAGTGTACCTGATGCACG
>JANMFB010000211.1:0-5371 GCA_031377605.1 Ferruginibacter sp. | reverse complement strand
ATTGTCCTTATACCTGTTATAATTGCTCCGGTCAAATCCATCTTTAAGTATTTAGAGTGTTATTTTAATGGCTACCAACACAATATTAGACGCAACTCGCCACTTTTCCAAATTTTAATTTTCTAATAATCATGTGTTTATAACCTGCATTTTTTATTGTTTCATCAATCATAAAAAATTTCTTAAAATACCAACAATTGAAAATGCAAGTCTTAGTTTGTTCATAATGTGCATTATAGCACTTGCATTTAATATTGTTTTAATGTGTCTATTTTTTATACAATCCATCTAGCGGACTGTCAATATTTATCAGAAAATCTTTACGCACATGTAAGTACCGCTCCGTTGTTCTTATATCAAAGTGGCCTAAGATTTCTTTTATAAATACAGCATCTATTCCTTTTTCTAATAAATGCGTAGCAAAACTGTGGCGCAAACTATGAAAGCTTAGCGTTTTTATGATGCCTGCTTTTTTTCGGGCATCGCTAAAAATTTGTTGGGCACTACGGGCACTGTAAGGTTCATTTTTTATAGGACCTTCAAATAAATAATTTGTAGGTTTTATTTTGCTCATTTTATAATACTGCTCCAACACATCTAGCACCATTGGGCTTAGGCGCACATACCTATCTTTTTTGCCCTTGCTGCAATGTATAAATAATTGTTGCCGCTCACGATCTATATCTTGAAGTCGTAAATTAATTACTTCGCTCACACGCAAACCTGCGCTGTAGGCTACAAAAAGTATGGCTTTATGCTTTAGGTTTGTGGGTGCGTTAAAAAGCCTTCTCAGTTCTTCTTCGCCCAATATTTTTGGTAATTGTAACGGTTTTTTTGGCCTTGGTATTTCAAAGAAAAATTTAGTTTGGCCTAGTACTTGTTCATATAAAAATTTAAGGGCATTAAGCCTGCTATGCATCGTGTTTTCGCTAAGCCTTAGTTTTTCTATACAATAGTGTAAATACCGGCGCACATCTTCAACAGAAAGTTCATCTGCTTTTTTTTGCTTTAGCGTTTGCAAAAATATGCCTATTTCGTTTTTATACGTACGCAAAGTAGATGCGCTGTAAGCTTTTAATTGTAATTCCTCTACCATGCGCTGTAACAAGCGCATGTTGTGCTGGCTTATGGCCATTACTTGCTCCAAACTTGTAGGCTTTTTGTGGCCTACTTTGTTTTCTACAATATTCAGCGTTTTTCTTTTTTCTAAAAAAGTTTTAAGGGGTTTGGCATCTATTATTACCAAGGCTTTTAATGCTTGGCATAAAGTTTCATAATCCTTTTCTGTACAGGGTATATGCCAACATTTCAATGCTTCATTCCACTTTGCCTCGGGCAATTTTTTTATAACAGCACGTATAGTTATAGTTGCTGCTACAAAAAGCCCAATCCTATCTTCTTTGTTATGTTGTAAAGGTTGTAAAGAAAGTATGGGCAATATATTTTTTGTTGCACGAGTATTTTCTTTTTTATCTTTTTGCGTATTTTTTATTTTTGTTACGAGGGTAGGGGCAACTGCTACTTCTTTTTTTACTTGGCTGCTTGCAGTTTGGTTCGTTTTATTGGTTAATGGTATTTTGCATTTTATTCTATGTTCTACCGTGTCTGCTATATGCCATCCTGAGAGGGTTTTGCTCCACTTGGCATTTGTTTTTTTGCGTAATTCAGCTACGGTTGTAGCATTGTAGGCAAATAGAACCAAAATTCTGTTTTCGCCTCTATGTATTATAGGTTTGTAGGTAAATGTTGGCATAAAAAGATTTTTTTTATGGCTTCGCCCCCCTCAGTCACAGTTGTAAAGGAAGTTTTGGAATTAGTTAGATAAATGTAAAGGAAAAAAAGTGGAAATAAAACTTTTTTATTAACAATACGCAATTAAACAAGCAGATACACTTTACATGATTGATTAATTCTTGAACACAGTTGTACAAAAAATCAATGATTATGGATGATGAATTTCTTTAAACAAACAGAATTAATTTTCCAAGATAAATTTCCTCAGCATATTAAATGCATTCATAGCGGTGAGGCGTATGTTTAGTTGTCTATCAAATCTAAAATGTAATTTTTGTGCCACTAGTTTTTGTTTGTTTCCTACACATATCCACACGGTGCCAGTAGGCTTATCTGGCATGCCACCGCCCGGCCCCATAATGCCGCTTACGGCTATGGTATAATTAGATTTTATATTTTGTAATGCGCCTGTTGCCATTTCCCTCACCACTTCTTCGCTTACAGCACCATAGGTGAGGAGCGTACTGTTTTTTACTTGCAGCAAATCTTCTTTGGCCGCATAAGAATAACTTACTACGCTACCATCATAAAAAGAAGAAGAGCCAGGTATAGTAGTAAGTAAATGCGCCATGTAACCACCGGTACAGCTTTCGGCTGTGCACATGGTTTCTTTTCGTAGGTTTAATAAATTGCCAAGCACTTGTTCCATGGTTTCATCTGCAGTGCTCACTAAGTACGCTTTTACCAAGATTTGCATTTGCAAAAATTGATCATCTAAAGCAATTTTATTTGCGGCTTCATCTGTTGATGTGGCAGTAAGTCTAAGTCTAAGCATACCATAATTGGGCAAGTATGCAAGTTTTATGTTGTTTGGTAGCATTGATTCAAATGCGAGCAACATATCTGCAACGGTACTTTCGCCTACACCTGCAAGGAGCAAAGTGCGGTGGCTTATGTGCGTGGTTGTATATTTTTTCTGTAGTATCGGGAGCACAACCTCTATCATCATGGTCTTCATTTCTTGCGGTACGCCAGGCATACTCACAAAAGTTTTTTCTATTCCATTTATTACTTGGGTAAATAACATACCCGGTGCGGTGCCTTTTCTATTTAGTATAACGGTACACACATCTGGCACTTCTGCTTGCTTTTCGTTGCGCTCGGTAAATGGTCTTTTAATAATATTTTCAAAAATGTTTTTTACGTTGGCATAAGCTTCTTCATTTACAATCATTTTTCCACCAAAATATTCACAGAGCAATGGCTTGGTTATATCATCTGCAGTAGGGCCAAGGCCACCTGTAATAAGGATAATATCTGCATGTGCTTTTTCTTGGTCTAATGCTTTTCGTATGGCTTCATAGTTATCGCCTACGGCTACACGGCGTATAATGGCAAAACCAGCTTTGTTCATTTCTTGGGCTATAAAGGCAGAGTTTGTATCTATTACTTGTCCTATTAAAAGTTCATCGCCTATGGTGATGATGGATGCGTTTATCATTTTTGGAGTTGAAAGTTATTAGTGGGAAGTTGAAAGTTGAAAGATGTAGGTTAAAATTAAATGGTTGTATTAATTTGTTGTAATTCGATGCAGCATTTTGTTTGTTGACTGGTTTTTATTTTAAATTATTTTTTAAATCATTTTATAATTACTTCTTTTATTACCGTATCGCCAAGGGTCTCATTCACTCTGGCAATGATGTTTTCTTTTTGGTACATTAGCTCGTTGCGCAAAGGCGCTACGGTGGTTGTAACAAACAATGTACTGCCTATTATTTGTATTTTATCGGTGTATTTGGCTATTGTTTTCCCCATTATTTTTTCCCATACTTCTTCTATTTGCACAGCTTGTATACCAGTTTTTAATTTGCTTTTTTTTAAAAATAATTGGAGGGCTTCTCCTATAGATAATTCTGCCATGGGTATATATTTGTAATGACTAAGTTTAATATTATAACATTAAAAGCACAAAGGCTTTTTAAATTCATTTTCTTTAATAGAATAATTATAATTCTATAATTTGTCCATCTATTTTTAATGTTTCAAAAATACTCATTAATCTTTGTTTGTGTGTATCTGTTATAAAAACCTGTCCTTGGTTTTCGTTGCATACCCAATGCAACAATCGTTGCATGCGTTTTTCGTCCAATTTCTCAAACACATCGTCCAATAACAATAGTGGATTAAATGATTTGTAAGCTTGCAACAGCTTGTATTGTGCTAGTTTGAGCGCAAACAATAAACTTTTTCTTTGCCCTTGGGATGCTATGCTTTTAAATGGCTGCTCATTGAGCGAAAAACTTACATCATCTTTGTGTATGCCTACGCTTGTGCGTTGTACAATCCTATCTCTATCCAATGTTTTTATAAGCAAACTTTCTATGGTATCTGTTTGCAGCTGGCTATTGTATGCAAATTTTATATCTTCACTATTGTCCGCTATGCTGTGGTAAAATTCTTCTATAAGCGGAATTAATTTGTTGCTGTAAAATGTTCTTTTTTCAAAAATTATTTTTGCTGGTGCTGCAAGTTGTGCATCTATTATTTCCAACAATGTTTTGTCAAAATTTCGTTGCTCTATAAATCTTTTAAGCAGACTGTTTCTTTGTTGCAATACTTTGTTATAAATCATAAGCTGTTGCAGGTATTCACCATCTAGTTGGCAAATTACAGTGTCTAAATACCTGCGCCTGCCCTCGCTGCCACCAGTAATAATTTCTACATCGTCTGGTGCTATTATAACTGCGGGTAAAATACCAATATGTTCCGCAAGCTTGTTGTATGGCACATCATTGAGGGAAAATTCTTTTTTGCTTGTGCCTCTGTGTATAGCTATTACTTTTTGTGGTATTTCGTTGTTGTAAAATGCCGCCTCTAATCTAAAACCATCTTTTTCAAAATTTACAGTGAGTGCATCTGTAGCCGTAAAATAACTCTTGGTAAAACAGGAGTAATAAATAGCATCTAGCAAATTTGTTTTGCCTAAACCATTGAGCCCACAAATGCCTACTACATTATGTGTAAAATCGAACGATGAAAAATCATAGTTTTTAAAATGAGTAAGGGTTATTTTTTGAAGACGGAGCATTGTTGCAAAGATAATGGGTCATTTATAGATAAAATGATTTTGTCAGATAGCACTAAGGAAGTCGGTAGATCTTACGAATAGCGTTAATGTTTAATTTATTTCAATTTTCACCATTCAATACAAGGAGCAACGAATTAATACCATAATTAGGCAAATTAATGACTGTTATGAAAGCAAAATGAATAGTAAGTAAAAAGTGTTTTTGAACCACAAAGAACGAATTAAATCAACGGTATCATAAAACCTGTTTTTTACTTATTGAACTTTTAGCCAAAAACCGTTTTAGTTGGTATTATTTTAGAAGATACTCCCTGTGGCAAAGCAGGCTTAAAATTTCTATATGCGAAGGATGCTTTGCATGTGTTTATCACCCTAAGAACAATTACAAGTAGTTTTAAAATTTGATTTATTTATTTCTACATACATTTCTAAAAAATGATGCTATTAACTGACATAAATATCTATACATTTGCAGCTAATCATTAACAAGCTATATGCAATTATCTTCTTTATTGCAAAGGTTTAACGAACCAGAGACTTTAAAAATGG
>JANMFB010000202.1:0-3473 GCA_031377605.1 Ferruginibacter sp. | reverse complement strand
TACTGCAATTGGGGTTGAATCGTCATATAGCTCAAAAGTGAAAATACCTTTGTTTGTTTCTATTTTTCCTGTTGTGTTCATAAAGTAAGTTTTTTGTGCTGCGAAATTAAGCTGTTTAAGTCGGATTGAGAAAGTCAATTTCTCAGAAAGTAGTCGAAAGTAGACGACTAATCGAAACCAACAATGCTGAATACTTAAAGCATCTTACCAATTTATTTAAAGTGGGCTTTAAATTCCCAGCATTAAAAATTACCTTTGCCCTATGCCCAATTATTTAGATGAATTGAATGAGCCGCAAAGGCAAGCCGTACTTCACAAAGATGGTCCGTTAATGATTATAGCAGGTGCAGGTAGCGGAAAAACTAAAGTACTAACTACAAGAATCACTCATTTGATGGGGTATCACAAAGTAGATGCTTTCAATATTCTAGCACTCACTTTTACCAATAAGGCTGCGGCAGAAATGAAGGAGCGAATTCAAAAAATACTAGGTAATTCTGAGGCAAGAAACTTATACATTGGTACCTTTCACAGCGTATTTGCACGAATATTGAGGGCAGAGGCAAATAAACTAGGATACCCACAAAGCTTTACCATTTATGATACGGACGATGCAAAGAGCGTTGTAAAAACGGTGATAAAAGAAATGGAATTGGATGATAAACAGTATAAACCAAATGTAGTTTACAACAGAATTTCTTCTGCCAAAAACGGATTAGTAGGACCTGCTGAATATGCAAATGACTATATGCTCCAACAAGAAGATGCTCGTGCCAACAGGCCCATGATTGCCCAAATTTATGATGCATATTGTAAGCGTTGTTTTAAAAATGGCGCTATGGATTTTGATGACTTGCTTTTTAAAATGTATATACTTTTAAAAAACTTTCCCGAATCGCTAAGTAAGTACCAACGGAAGTTTAAGTACGTGATGATAGATGAGTATCAAGATACCAACACAGTGCAATACGAAATCGTAAAATTGCTTGGTGCTATGCATGAGAACGTTTGTGTGGTAGGAGATGATGCACAAAGTATTTATAGTTTTAGAGGAGCAACGATTGAAAATATTTTACAGTTTGAAAAAGATTACGACAATGTGCAAGTAATAAAATTGGAACAGAATTATAGAAGTACAAAAAATATATTAAGTGTTGCGAACAATGTAATTGGTAACAATAAAAATCAAATAGAAAAAAGATTATTTACTGATAATACCGAAGGAGAGAAAATAAAACTCGTACGAACCATGACGGATAACGACGAGGGAAAAATGGTTGCAGATGCCATACAGGAAAATAAATTACGCAACCATTATTTTAACAAAGATTTTGCCATTTTATATAGAACAAATGCACAGAGCAGAAGTTTTGAAGAGTCGCTAAGGCGCATGGGTATTGCGTATCGCATATACGGAGGTTTGAGTTTTTACCAACGCAAAGAAGTGAAAGATCTTATTTGTTATTTGAGAGTAGTTGTAAATCCAAGAGATGAGGAAGCTTTAAAACGTATCATTAATTACCCTGTACGTGCCATTGGAAAAACTACCATTGACAAGACCATTCTTTTTGCAAATGATCAAAACCTAAGCATGTGGGATGTGCTTTGTAATGCAGCAATGTATGGTTTTAAAAGTGGAACATTAGAAGCCATTGATGGATTTGTAACAATGATAAAAATGTTTCAATCCGAACTTACAAAGAAGAATGCGTATGACTTAGCATTTTTGGTAGGAAAGAACTGTGGCTTGGTAAAAGAATTGTTCAACGATAAAACGACAGAAGGCCTAGCACGCTACGAAAACTTACAAGAGTTGCTAAACTCCATAAAAGAATTTACTGAAACCCCTATGAATGAAGAAGATGGAGAAGTGGGAGATAAAAGTCTTGGCGGATATTTACAACAAATTGTTTTGCTTACAGATGCTGATAATGATAAAGGTGAAACTGATGTTGTAAAACTAATGACCATACATGCTGCAAAAGGTTTAGAGTTTCCTGTCGTTTTTGTTGGTGGTTTAGAAGAAACACTTTTTCCAAATGCCATGAGCATAAATACACGAGAGGAATTGGAAGAAGAGCGTCGTTTATTTTATGTAGCAATAACAAGGGCAAAAACGAAATTATATTTAAGCTATAGCAATGCTCGTTATAGATTTGGACAATTACAACAAAATGATCCAAGTCGTTTTATTGAAGAAATGCCAGAAGAAAATTTGGATAAAAGTTATGCAGGATCATCTGCAAGAAACAATGCAAGTTCTGAGGGGTTTAGAGGTAGTGCTTTTGAAAGAATGAGTAGAGGTACAGAACCTTCCAACCAAGGAGCAATGTTTGCAAGAAAAGAACCAACAAAACCTTCTTATGCAGTACCAGTAAAACCACAAATAAAAGAACATGCAGCATCTGCAAATTTTGTAGCAAGCAATACTGGAGACTTACAAGCTGGGCAAAAAATAGAACACCAAAAATTTGGTTTTGGCGTAATAGAAAAACTTGAAGGTGCAGTACACAACCCTATTGCTACAATTCAATTTGAAATAAATGGCGAGAAGAAGATCATGTTAAATTATGCGAAATTGATGATAGTGGAATAGATTCTTAATTAAACGCTCTTAAATCAATAATTTATCATTAAACCATTTTTCAAAATAGAATCTCATTTCGAAAGAATTTCTTTGCGCTCGTTGTTATCTTTGTATCGTTGTGTGAAATAAAAACAGAAAAGATTATGGAAGAAGTATTTGTAAATAAAGTGGCAGAAAGCGGTATCATCACCCTCAACTTAGAAGATTATTATCCTAAAGAAGCGGTAGCCGTTTTTGATATGAAGGAATACCTTTTTATGGGGTTAATATTGAAGGAAAAGGATTTTAGGGAAACATTAAAAACTTTTGATACAAATCCTTTTCAAGATAAAATTGTAGCACTTACCTGCAGTGCAGATGCGGTGATACCTATGTGGGCTTATATGCTTGTTGCAAGCTTGTTACAACCTGTAGCAAAAGAAATAATTTTTGGCAATGAAATATTTACCAAAGAAAATATTCTGCTTCGCAATATTACTAATATAGATGCTTCTACTTACATTGATGCTCGTGTAGTAATAAAAGGCTGCGGAGATTTACCTATTGCGGAAGCTGCATATATTGCCATTACAAATAAACTAAGGCCAGTTGCTAAAAGTATTATGTATGGTGAGCCGTGTAGTACGGTGCCGGTATATAAAAAGAAACTTAGTGTATAAAATATAAACTAATAAGTCACATTAAAGTGAGCTTTTTTTTGACCGATTGGAGTATTTATTGATGTGTTTGGATAAGGCAATACATTAGTAAAAATTATTCTAAAACCATTTATTGTGGTATCATTGGTTAATCCCAAACTTGAAGAACGCCCACGAACCACCCAAGGTGAGAATGGAGGCAGCCGCCCAACTGAGGATGCGCACGCCTTCGCCGGCTCCATGCAGAT
>JANMFB010000199.1:0-16571 GCA_031377605.1 Ferruginibacter sp. | reverse complement strand
GTTACCAGGTTCGTTCATATTAAAAACGATGATGGGCAATTCGTTTTCCATACACAGAGTGAAAGCCGTCATGTCCATTACTTTCAGGTTTTTGCTGATGCAATCATTGAAAGTAATATGGCCAAACTTAGTGGCAGTAGGGTCTTTCTCTGGGTCAGCCGTGTAAATGCCATCTACCCTGGTGCCTTTTAAAATTACTTCTGCTTTTATTTCAATAGCCCTTAGTGAGCCTGCAGTATCTGTTGTAAAATATGGATTACCAGTACCGGCGCCAAAAATAACCACACGACCTTTTTCTAGGTGTCGCATGGCACGCCTGCGTATGTAAGGCTCCGCAATTTGTTCCATTTTTATAGCACTTTGTAATCTTGTAAGTACACCTACTTTATCCAATGCACTTTGTAAAGCCATACCATTTATTACGGTTGCAAGCATACCCATATAATCTCCTTGCGCTCTTTCAATACCAGTATCGGCTTCATTCATACCTCGGTATATATTACCTCCACCAATTACAATAGCTACTTGTACACCCATTTCGGTAATGGCTTTTATTTCATTTGCGTAGCGTGAAAGTACTTCGGGATCCAGTCCAAAATTTTTATCGCCCATTAATGATTCACCAGAAAGTTTTAGAAGGATACGCTTGTACTTAGGTAGCATTTTTATAATTTTTGCGAAGATAGAAATTAGAAGTTAGAAATTAGACATTAGACCCTCTATTTGATATTTTTTGGTAATAGAAAAAGCAATTCGCAAAACCGCAACTCGTAACTTGCAAACCCCCAACCCGCAATCCTCAATTTTGTACTTCCTTTACATCTACAGCATCCCGTAATCCATTTCCCAATAAATTGAAAGCAAGTACCAATAACATGATGGCAAAACCTGGAATAAGTGCCTGTGCAGCATTGTTTGTAATAATGAGGTTGTAGTTTTCTTTAATCATCAAACCCCAACTTGGTTGCGGGGGTTGTACCCCAATACCTAGAAAACTAAGTCCTGCCTCCACAATAATGGCTGTAGCAAAATTGCCCGCAGCAACAACTAATATTGGTCCAATAATATTGGGTAAAATATGTTTAAAGATTATTCGAATATCTTTAAAACCTAATGCTCTAGCAGCTTGTATGTATTCCATTTCTTTTATGGCCATTACTTGCCCTCTCACTAAGCGTGCTACACTTACCCACAACGTGAGTCCTACAGCAATAAATATTTGCCAAAAGCCTTTTCCTAATGTTAATGTAATTGCGAATACAAGTAATAAGGTAGGAATGCTCCAGGTCACATTGATAAACCACATTATAATTGCATCTATTTTCCCTTTGTAATATCCAGCAAATGCACCGAGCACAATCCCAATGGTAAGAGAAATAATTACCGCAATTAAGCCAACCATCATGCTTACTCTTGTCCCAATGATTAACCTACTCAAAACATCCCTTCCAAATGCATCTGTACCTAGCCAATATTTTTTTGAAATAATTTGCGCATTGATATTGGAGGGGTGCTTATTTGTAATTTCATTTATATCATATGTTTGCAACACAGCAGTATCTTCATCTACATATTTTTGCACGGAGATATTTTTTCCAACAATGCTGTAACTTTTAATTGGCAAATATTTGTAGCTGTTGGTTTTACCAAAAAACAAAGACAAAATACCATTTTCGGCTATACTTTCATTTGAAATTTTCAAAAATTGTTGGCTAAAACCAAGAGGCTTCGATTGTATTTCCACCGTTTGCAAATCTGCATCTGTGCTAGCATCTGGTGCAATCATATAACCAAAAACACAGACTAGTAAGGAAATTATAATGATACTTAAACCTATAACTGCTGTTTTTTTGCGCAGTAATTTTTTCCATATATCATTTTTAGAACTGGTTTGGAGCATACATGTAAATTAAAATAAATTTTTGGTAACAAGCGGTTGATTTTAGGAATATAGAATTGATTAAAGTCTTTTTAATTTTTGTAAGACTTTAATTTTGTTGTAATATTTCTAAATACTTTTTTTGCTCCATCATCTCCGCACCCATACTTATCAAGTGTTCTGTTCGTACTTGGCAATCTATTAAAGAATAGTTATTGTTTTTGCAAAGCCATATCAAAGCTACTTTAGATGCATTGCTTACTTTACTAAACATACTTTCTCCACAAAATATTCCATTTATTTCTATACCATATAAGCCACCAACAAGCTTATTATTTTGCCACACTTCTATAGATTTTGCAAAACCTAATTGGTGTAAATTGATATATGCATCTTGCATTTCATTTGTAATCCAAGTGCCGTCTTGGTCTTTGCGAATCGTATTGGCACAATAATTTATTACTTCTTTAAAAGCAGTATTTGTTGTTATGCTGAAAGTTCTTCTATCAATAACTTGTTGCATGGTTTTACTTATAATAACTTTCTGAGGAAAAATCACACAGCGCTCATGTGGCGAATACCAGCAAACAGGTTCATCATTGCTAGACCAAGGAAAGATGCCGCTTTTGTAAGCTTTTAATAATCTTTCAGTAGATAAATCTCCACCGATTGCTAGCAAACCATCATCTTCAGCTAATGCTGGGTTTGGGAAATTAGTGTCGTTATCGTTTAGTTTAAAAATCATTGCACAATATTAAATAAGCTAAAAGCTAAATAAAAAAAGAAGGGCTATAAAAAAACTTTAAAGTTTGAAATTCAAAAGGAATTCAATTACAAATAAGCGCTACTTTTTTCTCTTTTTTTCTAGTTGGGCTTTTAGCCAAGACTTAATCCACTTTTCATCCTTTCCAAATATAAGATGCAAACATAACTAACCAAAGTGTAACGATTGTATATAAAATATCAAACGAATTGATGATAGGCTAGAAGCTAAAAAAGAAAAAAAGCCAAGAAGAAAACTTTAAAATGTAAAAAGAGTTCCATTATAAATAGAATGGTTTTTCTCTTTTTTCCTGATTAAGATATTATCCAAACCTAAACCACTTTTCTTTCCTTCCACTCATAGCTTCCAAACTTACCTAGCCAACCTGCTACAACTGTATAAATAATATGAAAAGGCTGAATTACAGTAAATAGCCAAAGCAACTTTTCTTTACCAAAAAACTTTGCAACGGGGATCAAGAAAAATAGTTCAACAGCAATCTTGCACAGAAGCAACCATAGCCACAAGCCCAATAATGAAAATTGAAAATTCAAAGTTGAATATTGAGCATTATTAAAAAGAGCAATAATTGGCAACAATAACATTAAACAATTAAAAAAGTAAACTACAATTAAAACAGGTAAAATTCTTTTATCATCATACTTATCTGCTTTACTTGCCCACCTTATACGTTGGTTTAAAAACTCTTTTATAGTATGTACAGGTGCAGTTTGTACAATTGCTTCTTGCGAATGAAGAAATAAAACCCTTTCCGGGTATTGCTTGTAAATTTTATGCATAAGTAACATGTCGTCTCCGCTAGCAATATTGTCTATACCATCAAAACCGCCAACTTCATAAAAGGCAATACGTTCATAAGCCATGTTTGCACCATTGCACATGGTCATTTGTTTTTTGTGAACTACTGATGCTGTTATTCCTTGCAGCGTCATAAAATCAAGTGACTGAAAAATTTCTATAAAGCGCATATTACAATTTATAGATACTGGCGCTGCAATAAATGCAGGTTTTTTTTCTTCGTAAAATGTAGCTAAAGTTCGCAACCAGTTTGTTGGAAGTATACAATCTGCATCTGTGGTTAGGATGAGTGTTCCAGTTGCTTTCGATATGGCAACTTCTATAGCTTTTTTCTTGTAAGAATTTAATTTATTGGTTACATAATCTTTTAGAGAAATGAGTTGAATATTTTCGTTTGTGTATTTTTTTACAATGTTTGCAGTCTCATCTTCAGAATGGTCATCTACCACAATAATTTCTAATAATTGTTTCGGATAATTATTTTGTAGAATGGAATTTATGCAGTTTTCAATATTAGTAGCTTCGTTACGGGCGGGGATTATTATGGAGAGTCCTACAGTTGGCAGATGGGATTTGGCAGTCGGTTTGTAAAGTGTAATTGATTTCCATACAATGCGATAGTAAACAATTATTACAAAGTAAATTACTGAAAGTAAGATTGTTATTATTAAAAAAGCTGCCATTATTTGTTGAGCAAAGATTTAATGATGAAGAGTGTTTCGTCTTTAATGACGACACCACCAAAGATGCCCAATGGTAAAATGATAGGACAACAAAAGTTTTACTCTATTTAATTAGACCTTTATTTTTAACAAAAATAATTTTTTGTAATTTAAAATCATTGTTTATCTTCACATAGTTGTTTAAACAACTATATGCCAAACAACCAATTTAAAAAAAGCGAATTATACAGTTTTATAACTGGCAAAGCAAGTACAGCTATTGCACGACGCCTGCAAAAGAATTTTAAGCAAGCAGGAGTGGAAGTTACTTTAGAACAATGGAGTGTTCTATACCATTTATGGAAAGAAGATGGGCTAAGCCAGCAACAATTGTGCGATGCTACTTTTAGAGATAAGCCAAGTATTACAAGATTGGTTGATAATTTAGAAAAGCTTGGATTGGTAAAAAGAACAGCTAGTAAAACTGATAGGCGTATCAATAAAATTTGCATTACTCCCCAAGCGCAAAATTTGCAAATTCTTAGTATGGAAATTGCAAATAAAACATTGAATGAAGCTCTGGAAGGAGTAAGCTTAGATAAAGTGGAGATAGCCAAAGAAGTGTTGCAAAGTGTTTATGATAATTTGAGCGGAGGCTGAGGGGTTGGAAGTTGTGAGTTTCAAGTTACGGGTTACGATTTTTTTGATTGTTTGTAGGCGCTTAAAAATTATTAATATTAGTTGATTATTTAAGAACTTAAATCTATTATCTAAAACCTCTCAGATTGCAATTGAAATATTTTAACAATAAAATTTAAAAAATGAGTACAGAAACAATCCAAGGAACTTCGCTTAAAGGCGGCGAATTTTTAATTAAAGAAAGCAACGCCTTTGAAACTTTTACGCCAGAAGATTTTAATGAAGAACAGCTAATGGTGAAAGATATGTGCATTCAATTCTTGCATAGCGAGGTTTTACCAGTTATAGACAGAATAGATAAATTAGAACCAGGCCTTATGCCTTCACTGATGGAAAAGGCAGGCGAACAAGGGCTTTTGGGTGCATCTACGCCAGAAGAATTTGGTGGACTAGGAAAAGATTTTATCACATCCACATTGGTAAATGAAGGCCTTGGAGGTGGATTTTCTTTTAGCGTAGCCATAGCCGCTCATACAGGTATTGGTACTTTGCCAATTTTATATTTTGGTACAGAGGAGCAAAAGAAAAAATACATTCCGAAACTCACAAGTGGTGAATGGAAGGGATCTTATGGCCTTACAGAACCAAACAGTGGCAGCGATGCATTAAGTGCAAAAACAACTGCAGTACTTTCCGAGGATGGTAAAGATTATATTATAAACGGGCAAAAATGTTGGATCACCAACGGAGGTTTTGCAGATGTTTATACAGTATTTGCAAAAATAGATGGAGATAAGTTTACTGCTTTTATCATTGAGAGGGGTATGGAAGGGTTTACACTTGGTGCAGAAGAACACAAGATGGGAATTAAAGGCTCATCAACAGTACAACTGTATTTTCAAGATTGTAAAGTGCCGGTAGAAAATCTATTAGGTGAGGCTGGAAAAGGACACGTAATAGCATTTAATATTCTAAATATAGGCAGGTTAAAATTATGTGCAGCTGCTTTGGGTGGAGCAAAAATGGCTTTAGATGCTACTGTTGAATATGCTAATACAAGAGAGCAATTTAAAACTGCTATAGCAAATTTTGGCGCAATTAAACACAAACTTGCAGAATGTGCTACAAGAATTTGGGTTAGTGAATCTGCTTTATATCGGACTAGTAAATGGATAGATGATAAAGAAACAGAACTAGAACATGCAGGTAAATCATTTGCAGAAGCACACCTTGCAGCAGCAGAAGAATATGCTATTGAATGTGCCATGCTAAAAGTAGACGGTAGTGAAGTGTTGGATCTAATTGTAGATGAAGGAGTGCAAGTGCACGGTGGTAATGGTTTTAGCGATGAGTATATGATAAGCCGTGCTTATAGAGATAGCCGTATAAATAGAATATATGAAGGCACCAATGAAATAAATCGTTTGCTTACGGTAGATATGATGTTGAAGCGTGCCATGAAAGGTAAACTAGATTTAATGGGACCTGCAATGAAAGTGAGCAAAGAATTAATGAGCATACCAGATTTTGGTAGCGAAGAGGAAGGAGCATTTGCAGTAGAGATAAAGACAATTTTGCAAATGAAAAAAGCTATCTTAATGGTGGCTGGAGCTGCGGTGCAAAAACTGATGATGGGTTTAAGCGAAGAGCAAGAAATATTGATGAATATAGCAGACATGGCTATAGTAACTTTTAATGCAGAAAGTGCATTACTTCGTGTAATAAAAATGACAGATAAGCAAGGTGCTGATGCAGTAACTGTACAAAGTTATATGATGCATGTATACTTAAACGATGCGGTAGATATAGTGAACAAAGCGGGTAAAGAAGCTATAAACGCTTTTGCCGAAGGTGATGAGCAAAGAATGATGTTGCTTGGGTTGAAACGCTTTACAAAAACGCAACCTTTTAATAGCAAAGAAGCAAGAAGAAGAATAGCTGCTAAGTTAAAAGCAGAGGGGAAATATTGTTGGTAAGGGTTTACCGTAAAGACACTAACTCACAAAAAAGAGATGCATTATTTGCATCTCTTTTTCTTTTTAAAACATAATCTCTTGGCACCTTTGTGGTTCAACCTCACTTAAAAACTACATAAGTTACCCAACTTAATAAATAAGCCAAGCCCGTCATGTAAATAAATTGTATCACAGGCCATTTCCAAGTTTTGGTTTCCCTTTTTACAATAACGAGTGTGCTCATACATTGCATGGCTATTACATAAAAAACAAGGAGCGACAATCCTGTAGCAAGGTCATATACTTTTGTACCGTCGGTACGTTTTGCAGCTGCCATTTTTTGCCGCAGGGTAGAACTATTTTCGTCAGCATTATCTCCCACAGAATAAAGCGTGGCCATGGTGCCTACAAACACTTCTCTTGCAGCAAATGATGTAATGAGTGCTATACCAATTTTCCAATCATAACCTAATGGCCTAATGGCAGGCTCTATAAAACTGCCAAGTAAACCGGCATAAGATGATTGTAGTAAGGCTGTTTTTCTTTCTTTTTGTAGTTTGTTTTCTTGTGTAGGATTTGCATTTGTGAGTACATCATATTTTGCTGTTACTGCTGCCATTTTTTTTGGAGGACCAAAGGTACTCAACACCCAGAGCAACAAACTAATGATCATGATAATTTTCCCAGCATCTAACACAAATATTTTTGCTTTTTCTATCATAGTGGTACCAATATTTTTCCACCTTGGGCTACGGTATATTGGCAGCTCCAAAATAAAAAAACTACGTTCTGTACTTTTTATAAACCATTTCATAACCCAAGCCACCATAAGCGCTAATACTGTACCAAGCAAATAAAGTAACATCATTACCAAACCTTGCAAACTTAAAAAACCAAAATATAATTTTGATGGAATAACCAATGCAATTAAAATTGTATAAACCGGTAATCGAGCACTGCAACTCATGAGTGGTGTTATCATGATGGTAAGTAAGCGCTCTTTTTTATTTTCGATATTTCTTGCGCTCATAATGGCAGGCACTGCACATGCGTAGCCACTAATCATTGGCATTACGCTTTTTCCATTTAGTCCAACTTTACGCATAAGTTTATCGGTCAAAAAACTTATCCGAGCCATGTATCCTGTATCTTCTAGTAGTGTAATAAGCCCAAACAATATCATTATTTGAGGCACAAAAACCATAATGCCGCTTAGCCCTGCCACAATTCCATTTATAAAAACATCTGCAAATAATCCACTAGGAAGTACTGTGGATAGCCATCCGCCGAGTTTGCCAAAAGTCCATTCTATACCATCCATGGGGAATTGAGCAAGCCAGTAGACAGACTGAAACATAATAAATAAAACGGCAATTAAAATTAAATAACCCCATGCCCGGTTTAGTAAAACATTGTCTATTTTTTCTGTAAGCATGGAGCTTTTCAAAGGGTCGCTTTCTACAACCGTTTGTTGCATAATATATTTTATGCGCCCGTAACGTTGCATAATTTCTTCAGCTTGTGTTCGAGTAGGATTAAACTTATTGTCAATTTCTATTTGCTCAATAGTTTCCTGCTCTTTGTGGCTTAATGAAAAATGCTCATGATTAATTAAATAATGGATAGCTCCATAATTACTCAGAGACGGAAAAATAGCTTTTACTTCAATTACTGCATTGGTTGCAAGTATGCTTGTGTCAATAAAATCTCTTGCAGGTTGTTGTTGTAAATTTTCTGCAACAGATTCAATTGTTTTTTTTAGCGTATTTATACCCTTGTTTTTTCTTGGATTTATGGCCACAATGGTAACACCAAGTTCTCTTTCTAATCCTTGAAAGTCTATTTGAGTCCCTTTTTGTTTTGCAAGATCCATCATGGAAAATGCAATAACTACAGGTATTTTAAGATCTATTATTTGGGAGCAAAAAAGTAGATTCCTTTTAAGGCTACTGGCGTCTGCGACAATTACAACCAAATCTGGTTTTACTTCTTCATCATCGCCCATTAAAACTTTATATGAAACCCATTCATCTGCTCGTTTTGGATAAAGGCTGTATGTACCAGGCAAATCAATAATATTTGCAGAAATATGTTCAGAAATTTTGCAAACACCTGTTTTTTTATCAACAGTTACACCGGGGAAATTCCCTACCTTCTGGTTTAGTCCTGTGAGTTCATTAAACAAAGAAGTTTTGCCACTATTTGGATTGCCTACAAGTGCTATATTTATGTTATTATTCAACAGTCTGTACGAGCATTTATTTTCGCAAAAATACGGATTAGGGAATTGTGCGTGTTACGATAAGAGAAAGGTTTTATACAGATTATAATCATATATAGTCCAAAGTGAATAACAATCGGTATAATACCATCTAATATTTCAACTTAGCACGCCACGGCGGAATACGTTGAAATATTAGATGGTATTAAATGAGTTTGAAATTACTACTTGCAAGGTTATCTTTGCAAAATACAATCGTACATATGAAATACACATTGATCACATTTTTGTTGGCATCGCAAATTCTACAAGCCCAAAAAATATCCAAAGAAGATAAAAGAACAATTGAAAGTCTAAAAGCGACCATAGACTATTTAGCAGATGATAAACTAGAAGGAAGACGTACGGGAACTGCAGGAGAAAAATTGGCTTATGAGTACATTCAAAAAAAATTGGTAAAAGCAGGATTGGTACCTTTTACAACAGATAAAAAATATGTGCAAGTATTTCCTGTAAATGAGGGGAAAGAAATAAAATCTAGTTCATTAAAAATTAATGGCATTTCATTAAGACTAAATGATGGGTACTTTCCACTTGCATATTCTGGTAAAACCTACAATACAACTTACAATAAGGCAAATTATGCTATTCATAACATTAAAGAATTGTTGGATGCGAATGCCAATAATCCTCATTACGATTTGAATGAAGGATTGTATAATCTTGCAAAAGAAGATGAACAAAAAGGCATGGGAGCCGTTTTTTTTATTGGTTCTGCTAGTTTGAAGCAGGATATAAAATTTGAAGAAAAAGATAAATCAGTGAATTTAAACATTCCTGTAATTTATACTCAAAGTAATGACGCTAATTTTTTAAAAGAAAGACAAACCATAGAGTGTGAAATCAATATTTCTGCAAAAGAAAAATTTGGTCACAATGTAATTTCATATATAAACAACAATGCTGTAAGTACAATCATTCTTGGTGCACATTACGATCACCTCGGCTATGGTGAAGATCACAATTCATTGTATAATGGTGCCACTCCAATGATTCATAATGGTGCCGACGATAATGCAAGTGGAACGGCAGTTCTTATAGAAATGGGTAAATGGTTAAAGAAATCTGCTTATAAAAAGTATAATTATTTATTTGTGAATTTCTCTGGAGAAGAGTTGGGATTGTATGGTTCAAAATATTTTACGGAACATGCAGGAATAGATTTAAAGACAGTAAACTATATGATAAATATGGATATGGTAGGGAGATTGAATGATAGCACTCATGGTATAACTATTGGTGGTTATGGCACATCGCCTACTTGGGGTAATCTTATAAAAAAAGAGGATACATACTTTAAAATTAATATTGACAGTAGTGGAAGTGGACCTAGTGATCATACTTCGTTTTATAAAAAAGATATACCTGTTTTGTTTTTCTTTACAGGCAGTCATAAAGATTACCACAAGCCAAGCGATGATGCAGATAAAATAAATTACCAAGGAGCGTTGCAGATTATAAAATACATTCAAAATATAATTACACAAACAGATAAGATGGATAAACTTTCTTTTACAAAAACAAGAGAAGTTTCTATGGGTAAAAGTAGTTTCAAAGTAAGCCTTGGCGTTATGCCTGATTATACTTTTAGCGGTATTGGCGTTTTGGTAGATGGTGTATCTGAAAATAAGCCAGCACAAAAAGCAGGTATTAAAGTAGGAGACGTGTTGCTACAATTAGGAGAACATAAATTTGCCGATGTACAATCTTACATGGGAGCGCTTAATAAATTTAATAAAGGCGAAACTACAAACGTAAAAGTGCAAAGAGGTAAGGAAGAGTTGTTATTGCCTATTACTTTTTAAAGAACAATACCATTCTTTTAATTTTAGGTTGTGAATTTTGCCGTTCATAAAATTGTTACAGCTTTTTCTCTCTGTTTGCTGTTACCTTTATTACTATATAAATATTCATGACAAATAAAGATTCTATATCACTTTCTTGGAAAAATGTAAAAGGCAATAAACTGCGTACTGCAATCACTATTACCATTATGGCATTGGGTATTTTTGCACTTATACTTATTATTACTGCTATTAAAGCTGCAAGCAACGGGCTTACAACAAGTTTTTCTTCAATGGGAGCAAATGCGTTTGGAATAAGATATAAAGACCGAAACATAAATTTTGGAGGTGGTAAAAAAAGCGATACCAAGAAAACCAAGCGTGGATTAAAAGAAAAAAAATCTAATGCTGGTATAGCCATAAGTTTTGATGAAGCAAGAGAATTTAAAAAGCGGTTCGCTTTTCCAGGAGCAAAGGTAGGAATGGCACTAAGAGGTACAAATAATATTGTTGCAAATGTTGGTTCTAAAAAAACAAATCCTGATGTAACTGTTACAGGTGGAGATGAAAATTACTTAGAACTCAATGGTTTTAAAATAGCCTATGGAAGAAATTTTACGCCTGCCGAGGTAGAAGCAGGTAGAAATGTTTGTTTACTTGGTAGTTCTGTAGCACAAAAGCTTTTTCCTACAAATGTTGCAAAAGCGATAGACGTAGTTATAAACGTAGATCATATTCCTTATAGAGTTATTGGAGTGCTTGAAGAAAAATCGAGTAGTGCGTTTTTTAATACTGGTCGTGCTGTAATTACAACGATAAACAATGTTCGCAGACAATATGCAACACAACAATCTTCCTATACCATTGCAGTAATGGTAAACGATTTAAAATTGATGGATATGGCTGCAGGTGAAGCTACAGCTACATTTAGACCTATTAGAAAAATAGCAGTAACCGACAGCGATAATTTTTTTATAGATAAAAGCGATAGCATAGCAAAATCATTGTTAACCAACCTTGGGTTTTTAGAAAAAGGAACAATTGGTATTGCATTTATTACATTGATTGGAGCGGCCATTGGCTTAATGAATATTATGCTTGTAGCAGTAAACGAACGCACAAAAGAAATTGGTCTCACCAAAGCACTCGGTGCAACAAAAAAAGATATTCGAACACAATTTCTTTCTGAAAGTGTTATCATCAGTTTGTTGGGTGCAGTTGTAGGAATTGTAGTGGGTGTTTTAGCTGGTAATATTGTGGCGGTGCTTTTAAAAACAGGTTTTGTAATTCCTTGGATGTGGATTGCTATAGCAGTTGTTGTTTGTACTATTGTAGGTTTGCTGGCAGGCCTTATTCCAGCTATTAAAGCAAGCAAATTGGACCCCATTGTGGCCTTGAGGTATGAGTAATTAAATTTTTCATTTTGGCTAAAATAAATTTCCTATTTTCACATTGAGTAACGCTGTTATTTTTTATGTTATCTAAGAAAACACAATATGGTCTCAAGGCACTAGGCTACCTCGCAAATAAATATGGAGAAGGGCCAGTACTCATTGCAGATATTGCAAAAGCAAAACATATCCCTATAAAATTTCTAGAGAGTATTTTATTGTTACTAAAACAAAATAACATTTTAGAAAGTAAGAAAGGAAAGGGCGGTGGATATTACCTTGCACAATCACCTAAAAAAACTTCTATTGCAGATGCTATAAGAATTATAGATGGTCCTATTGCTTTATTACCATGTGTAAGCCTACATTTTTACGAAAAATGCGCAGACTGTGATGAAAAAAATTGTGGCCTTAAACGCACCATGGAGATTGTAAGAGATGCAACTTTAAAAGTACTTGAAAAAAAGTCGCTCGTTCATTTGTCTGATGAGTTGATTCCTTAGTGTAATTGGTATATAAATTGAAAGTTAAACTTACAATTTTAAAATAAGCGACTCTAATGGTCTCAAAATAATGGAAACACTCCCAATTCCATTAGCAACAATTAGTCTGCTTTTACTTTTATACAATTGGTCTTCTATATTAAACACTCCATTATTTAATTTCCATTCAGAAATAATTTCTGCGGGTATTTTTAAATTGAATGTACTTGTTAGAAGAGAGGAAAAATTAGTTACAACAATTAATTTCTCACTACTCGAGTAACGTGTGTAGGCATATAGGTAGGAATCAAATCCAAAAGTTTCCGCTTTATTAATACTTTGGATTTCTTGAAACTTCCCCATCAAAGCATCACTGTGAATAGTAAAATTCAATAGTCTACTATAAAAATCACGTAAATCTTTTTCCCTTTTTGATAATTGTCCTCCATCAAACTTTCCTCCATTCATCCATCGTTGGTGGTTAGGAACACCTACATAATCAAAAATGCTGGTTCGAGAGTGTTTTCCAAATCCTGCATCTTCATTACCTGATTCCCCTACTTCTTGTCCAAAATAAATCATCGTTGGCGATGTGCTTATGGTTGCAGAAACCACCATCAGTGGTTTTCCTTTTTCTGCGGCTCCAGCAAATTCAGGGCTTGCTAGACGTTGCTCATCATGGTTGTCCAAAAAATGAAGCATGTGATGTTCTATATCCTTCATTCCGTGCTGTATATCCGACAAGCCATGGGGTAATGCTTTGCCTTGTATAATGGCTTTTAAATAATCATAAGTTTCCACTTTGTCATATAAGTAATCCATTTTACCAAGTTTAATATAATTTCTATATTCCTTAGGATTGTAAACCTCTGCTAAAAGAAATGCAGTAGGATTCTTCATTTTAATAGCACTATTCATGAAACTCCAAAATTCATAAGGAACCATTTCTGCCATATCGTAACGAAATCCATCTACACCTTTTGCAGTCCAATACAAAGCAATGTCTCTAAATTTTTTCCATGAATTTGGCACATCTTTATCTTTCCAAAATGCATAATGATCTTTGTAAGACTTCTTATCATAACCATCGGGTAACTCTGTGAAATCTTTTGATCCATCTGGTTTTACACCATAATTTACTTTTACGGTTTCATACCAGTCATTTATATTTGGCTTCGCCTTGCGTGAACCATTACCGGTCCATTTAGCTGGGTTTTCATAGAATTTATTGTCAACGAGAGAATTTTTCTCGCCATTCAATGGTTTGTAATCTACCGAACTAGGCACTTCAAATGGTTGACCAGGGATATAATAAAAGTTATTGTTTTTATCATATGCCACATTGGTTTTATCTTCTGCGCCAAAATCGCTAACTCCCTTTGGATTATTTTTTCCTTCATATTTTCGGGCAATATGGTTTGGCACGATATCAATAATTAATTTTAGCCCATTTTTATGTGTTCTTTGTATCAATGCATCAAACTCTTCATTTCTTTTTGCAGGATTTACTGCCAAATCTGGGTTAACACTGTAATAATCTTTTACAGCATATGGAGAGCCTGCTCTTCCTTTTACCACATCAGGGTCGTCATTAGATATACCAAATGCAGTATAATCTCTTACTATTGCATGGTGAGGTACGCCCGTGTACCAAATGTGTGTAACGCCTAATTTTTTAATTTCTCGAAGTGCATTATCTGTAAAGTCATTGAACTTACCTACACCATTTTCTTCAATGGTTCCCCAAGGTTTATTAGTAGTATTTGTATTGCCAAATAGTCTTGTAAAAACTTGATAAACTACTTTTTTCTTTTCCAAAATTTGTGTGGTTATATTGTTTTTTTTAGTTTTTTCTTTTTGAATTTGCGCTTCTGTAAAAACTGAAACCATCATTAATACCAAGCTAATTATTATTCTCATTTGAAACTATTTCTTGAAATATTTTTCGTAAATATAAATAAGTAATTGAATCAAGATCTCAAAAATCATTTACTCTTTCGAATGTTTATTTGAATTTGATTTTGTAGATGCCCGATTTAATATCTTTTTTCCGAACCTATTTTTTACTCCATCTATGCTTTTATACAAAGCTGATTTCTTTTCAGTATCAGTAAATAAATTTGTTTGCACTGCTTTGTCAGTAAGTTCGCTCAGTCTTACTCCTAATAGTCTTATTGGTTCCCCTTTTTTATGTAATTTTTTAAATAATGCTTTTACTATGGGAATTATTTCATCATCTGCATCCGTAGCATCTACCGTTGTTTGTTTAGAAAAAGTTTCAAAATTAGGATAGCGAATTTTTACAGCAACACAACAAGCTAGCTTTTCATCTTGTCGTAATTCGTAACAAATTTTTTCTACAAATCGTACCAATTCTGCATAAATAAATGGAATACTATTTACTGGTTCGTTAAAAGTGTTTTCTGTAGATATTGATTTAGATTCATGGTAGTTAGTAACTTCTCCAAAATGAAATCCATTTGCTTTTTGTATCAATTCTATTGCCCATTTACCTAAGCGCTCTTCCAATATTTCTACTGACGACTCTCCTAATTGTTTAATGGTATGTATACCGTTGTACCTTAGTATTTCTTGAGCATGTTTGCCCACACCAGGTATTTCACCAATATCTAGTGGAGCAAGAAAAGCTTTTTCTTTGCCGAAAGGAATTTGTAAATATCCATTTGGTTTTGCTTGGTTGGTAGCAATTTTTGCCATCATTTTATTAGAGGAGAGCCCGAACGAAATTGGCAGCCCTGTTTCATCCATAATTCTTTTACGAAGATTGATGGTCCATCGTAATGGGTCAAAAAATTTCTCCATACCGGTAAGGTCTAAATAAAACTCATCAATTGAAGCTTTTTCAAACAATGGAGCTTCTTCAGCAATAATATTTGTAACCCATTTAGAGTATCTACTATATTCTCCTCTGCTGCCTGCATTCCCTACAAAAATAGCTTGAGGGCATAATTGCCTTGCCTTGTTAGATGGCATGGCTGAGTGTACTCCAAATTTTCTAGCTTCGTAGCTACAGGCTGCTACCACGCCACGTTCTCTACCACCTACAATTACAGGCTTACCTTTCAAACTTGGGTTGTTCAAAATTTCTACAGATACAAAAAATGAATCTAAATCGAAATGTGCTATGGTTCTTTGTTGAGAAGACATTTTTATTTATTCATAAACTTCTAAAAGTCCATCAGGTATTTCTACATAAATTTTTCTTTTCTTGTCATCCATTTTTATGATGTTATCCTCATGTATTGGAATGAGCGCTTCTTTTCCTTTGTGCATAATGGCTACAAGTATTTGGTGTGGTTGTTCTATTACTTCTATAATTGCTCCAAGGCTTTTATCTGCATCAAACAATTCATAACCTAGCAATCCTATAGGTGCAGCTTTTGCTACATATTTTTTAAAATCCTCTTCTTGTAGCCATATTTCTTTAGGTGTAAGTTTTCTTGCCACTTCTTTATTGTCCACAGCCTCTAGTTTTATGTAAATTTCTGTATCGCTTTTTATAGAAGTACTTTCTATAAAATAAGGTAAAAAACTTTCTTTCTTATCTTCCATAAACAACACTTCTAAACCTTTTAGAGCAGTTTTTTTACCAAGGCTGTGTTGCAAAATCAGTTCACCAGATAACCCATGGCTCGCAGCAAGTTTTCCAATTTTAAAATATGACATATTGCAAATTTATTTTAATGTTTTGATGAACTAGTTAAAAATATTTACAAATAATTTTTGGGGTATTTAAACAAAGAAGATTGGTCTTTGCTGAAATTTCGGGATTTCTCTCGCCTTCGGAGACTTTATCCCGACATGTCGGGAGGATAGGGGAGACAAAGAGGACGAGAATTTCGCCTAAAAAAAGTCCCACAAATAATTGTGGGACTTGATTGTCTTTTTGTGCAAC
>JANMFB010000224.1:0-2422 GCA_031377605.1 Ferruginibacter sp. | reverse complement strand
AACAGCACCTACTAACGGAGCGGCCGGTGTTATCCCGGCAGTGTTACAATATTATATTGCCTTTTGTGATGGTAATAAAGAAGACAAAATAATACAGTTTCTTTTAACCGCGGCGGAGATAGGAAGTATTTTTAAAAAAGGAGCTACACTTTCAGCTGCCATGGGTGGCTGCCAGGCAGAGATAGGCGTTTCATCCGCCATGGCAGCAGCTGGACTAACGGAATGTATGGGCGGCACACAAAAACAAGTGATGATGGCTTCGGAAATTGCCATGGAACATCACCTCGGATTAACCTGCGACCCGATTGGTGGATTAGTGCAAGTGCCATGTATTGAAAGAAATACCATGGGGGCAATAAAAGCTATTACAGCATCTCAACTTGCATTGCAGAGTACGCCCGATTTTGCTAAAGTAAGTTTGGATGGCGTTATTAAAACAATGTGGGACACTGCACTAGATATGAATAGTAAATACAAGGAAACTGCAGATGGTGGTCTTGCGATAAATATTCCAATTAGTTTAAGTGAGTGCTAGAGGTAGGTTAATCTTTATTTGTTATTGGGTTGGAGGTAAACTAATAGCAACTTTCAAATTGCTGTAGGATTATTTTTTAATTACACTTACCTAATAACATCTGATTAATAACGTCTACAGTCCATATTTCCTTTTGATCTCTCTATCATTCTCTCTTGTTTTAATAGTATCACGCTTGTCATAATTTTTCTTACCCTTGCCTAAGCCTATTTCCATTTTAGCTAGCCCTTTTTCATTTATAAAAATTTTCAATGGAATAATGCTGTAGCCTTTTTCTTTAGATTTATCTTGAAGTTTTCTAAGTTCTCTTTTGTTAAGTAGTAATTTTCTTTCTTGCAGTGGCTCATGGTTTGTGTAAGTACCAAAAGCATATTCAGATATATGTAAGCTTTTTACGTATAATTCTCCACGATCAAAAACGCAATAACTATCATTAAAGCTTGCTTTGCCAGTTCTCAAAGATTTTATTTCAGTACCTCGCAATACAAGTCCTGCTGTATAAGTTGCCTCAAAAAAATATTCGTAATATGCCTTTTTATTATTCAGTTCCACTTTCCTATTTTTTCAAAGATAAATAACAAACCTTTAAAAGGAATTTGTTTATTGTAAGTGTATTAAATAAAAACAATACACTTTTTTATTTTTCGCAAGAATTATAAATATTTTAGTAACGATAAAAACCTTTGTAGTATTTATTATTCAAGTTATCCTTTATCCTTACAATATTGGGGTAGTTAAAAGAATTGTATGTAAACTGATTAGTATTATTGAAGTTATACAAGGATGACGAACTAGAGACTCTTACCTCAGTTAAAATATTATTTTTTTGAGTTAAACTCATGAATGGGTCAAAAGTATACACCTGGTTGCTTTCTAAAATAAGATTTGCTAAAAATTTTGGAACTAAATTATAAAATGGATTAATCTTATTATCATAAGTAATAGTTGAATTTGAAGTTTCTGTAAGTGCGTAAGAGGTACCATTGAATAGGAATAGGGAATCTCGAATACTAAGTAAATTGCCCGAGTTATCTCGTAGTGTTACAAATTTATTGTACTCAAATTGATTGCCATTGCTACTATTGGTAACCAATCCACTTTGATTGGTAGTATTCTGAAAATTAATAAAGAAATTAGAATTCATAGAACCATACTCTAAAATGGAATCAGCAATAATTTTTTTATTGTTGTCGTATTTATAGAATTCTACTATTGAGTCGTTTGTATTAAAAAAAATTACTTTTCTCTTGTTTATAAAAGTATCATTGCCTACATAAGAATTATAAAATTCAACTGAATCAATACCGTCTGTTATCTTAAAAGAAGTACATCTTTTAAAATTATCGTAGAAAAATGAATACTTGTAAATTGTATCATTTGGGGCTATTAATGTAGTATCAATAACTATAAATTTTTTTAACAATAACACAGTGTCGGTAGTAGCATTGTTTGTTGTGTTGTCTTCTGTACTAAATCCTTTTTGGCATGAGAAGAAAATGGTTACAAAAAAAAGAATGAAGAATACTTTTTTCATAGGTACGGTAGGAATATTAATGGAATTTCAATCCGAAATAATAAAATAAATAGTTCTGCAAAGCTATGATCCTTTAAGAAATCAATTCTTAAAAATAATAATCAAATCAGCTAATTTTTCTTTCAAATTTTTTCTGTGAATTATAAAATCTAAAAAACCATGTTCCAATAAAAATTCACTGCGCTGGAATCCTACAGGTAAATCTTTTTTTATAGTTTCTTTGATAACCCTAGGGCCAGCAAATCCAATTAAAGCTCCAGGCTCACCACATATAACATCGCCTAACATTGCAAAAGATGCGGTAGTACCTCCAAATGTAGGGTCAGTACAAAGTGAAATGTAGGGAATTTTTG
>JANMFB010000158.1:0-19877 GCA_031377605.1 Ferruginibacter sp. | reverse complement strand
ATACCATAGTGAGCTTACGGCAAAATATGCTGATTTACCAAACAACTATTCTTCCTATTTAAACGGATATACCAAAGAAACATATATACAACTTCTCAGAGATATTATTGTTGGCAATCACAATGTAGACGATGTAATTCTTTTAGAAATTTTTCCTGAAAAACAAAAAACAAGAATTGATTTTCATGCAACGGAAAAATTGTTGGGAGTAAAAGCAGTGTGCCTCACAAAACTAAAAGCAGATGGAGATAATTTGTTTTATGAAAAATCCAATGGTGAAAAACAAATGGTAAAACGTATTTATAATCGCTTGATATTTGACGATCTGCAACAGCAAGATGGCTTAGAAGGAATTATAGACTTAAAAAAGCTATATAATGTAGAATGGGTTCCCCATCCAAATTGGTTTTATAGAATCAGCAAGTTTACATTGCCATTTATAGATAACCCATATGTGCCCGAAACATTTTTCTTAAATGAAATGACTGCTCCAGTAAACTTAAATGAGTTTGTACTAAAACCACTTTTTTCTTTTGCAGGCATGGGTGTGGTTATAGACGTTACACAAGCTGATATTGATAAAATAACAGACCCCGAAAACTGGATATTGCAACGCAAAGTAAATTATGCTCCAATTATAGAAACGATGGATGAACCTGCAAAAGCAGAAATAAGGTTATTTTATTTTTGGAAAGAAGATTGGGCTAGACCAATAGCCGTGCATAACCTAGCAAGATTGAGTAAAGGTAAAATGATAGGAACACGCTATAACAAAGATAAAACTTGGGTAGGCGGAAGTATTGCTTTTTTTGAATCGTAATGATGTTTTAATAATTGGAATCATATACTTTATTCATACACAAGCAATTTTATTTTATACAATGAGAAAAATCCTTATAGATTTATAAAGAAAAATACTGATATAGTTAAAATCAGAATTTGATAATACTATGATAAATATATAAATAAGAAATATGGCTGATATTTGTATTAAAATTTTCAATATTTATTAATAAAAGTTGCATGACAAAAGGACTAGGCAAATTTGAGTTTTATTTTATACAACTCGATTCTATTTTGAAAGAGGCTGCAAAAACAGCAAACCCTGCATTGTATTTTTATGAACATGATGGGCGTACTAAAGTATTCATGCTTGAAGGATTGGCAAAATTATATTCTGGTATGCACAATGAAAAAAAATTTCAAAAAATAAAGGATGCTTACAAATCGCTAGAAGATCTATTAGGTGCGGTAGATTATTATGATTCTTTTGCGAAAGATTTTAAAAATGATGCAAAAATACCCGATTCCATAACCTTATTTATGGAAGAAAAAAAAACAACTAAACTAGCAGAACTAAATGCATTGCTATTAAAAAAGAAATGGATAAATCGCAAACCAACTCGTACAGATAAGCAAAGGAAAAAATTAAAAGAATTAAATTGGAAAAAAGAAGAAAAAGAAATAGTGCTCATAAAGCAAGTGTATGAAAAAGCAATTGCAACTATTCAAATTTTTTATGAAGAAACTGGTGTAGCTTTTACAGATGTTGAAGCCCAAGTACATGAGCTTAGACGCAAATTACGCTGGTTAAGTATATACCCACAAGCCATACAAGGAGCAATACAATTAATAGACAGTGGCGGCAAAAACACAAAAGATGTAAAAAAATACCTTGTGCCCGAAATTGTAAATTCACCATACAATAAATTACCTGTACAAGGCAGCCATGAGTTTGTCTTATATCTAGAAAAAAATTATTTTTTAGCGTTGAGCTATGTAATTTCATCATTAGGAAAATTAAAAGATAAAGGTTTGCGTATAATGGCTATTTCTGAAGCTGTTATGGAAACTCAAGCTATATCAGCGGATGCGGCATTGCAAAAAGCCTACAAAATAAATAAAGAAAACAATACAGCTTTAGAAGACATTTTGCATGAAGCCAAATTAATTTGTCAAAAATATTTTGAGGAAAATAATTTGGAAAAGATGATGGGAAACTAATATCCCTACTTCACAAACCACCACTTTATACCTACCCTTATTAATTGTCCTTGTGTTGGATAATGTGGCGCAGCAAAGTTATTGTCTTTAAACCCAAAGCCATTTATGAAACTTGCAGTATTAAGGTTTTCTGCACGAATGTAAGTTGTAAAACCCCTTATCCTAAAATTGAAGAACAGTGCAATATCTGGTTTGTTTTTTACTATCACAGTATCTTGTGGTGAAAATTGAGCTAATAATGGTGAATAATTATTGGCCTTGTAAGCTGTGTAATAACGGATTTCAACACCTGTACTAAGTTTTAAATTTTTATACGCGGTTTTTTCGTAAGAAATTCTACTTCTTGTAAATACAAGTGGTACTTTAATTGGTGAAGCATTGTCAACCAACTGTACAGTAGCATCGGCATAATAAAAAATATTTTTCTTAAGTTTAATGCGTTTAGCAGCAAAAACTTGTAGCAAATTTATTGGCTTGTTGTATTGATCTGATTTGTAAAAACTAGAAAAATATGCATAATTGGTAATAAGGAAATTATTGAACCCAATTTGTGCCAAACTATTATTAGAAGTAGCCCCAAAAGAAGTAATATTTTCATTTTTAAAACGGTTACTGTTACCCAAATTAAAACCAGACCGATTATCAAAAATAAAAGAAGGCGTTCTATTAACATTACTGAAATATAAATTTACATCTCCCAATTTATTACCAAGATAGCGGCTCACATTGGCTTGCACATTGTAGTTTCCTCCGTTTAATCCATTTAAATAAAGCTCCCCATTTAGCAATATATCCCACAATTTATTTCTCGTTCTGTTTCTGTATTCACCGTGTAATAAAACATTATAAAAATTATAGTGCTCATTTCTGATAAAACCATTTATTGTTTCTAGTGTTGCACCTGCTGATAAAAACTGAGCTGCATTTTTTGTATCAGGGAATGATATTAGAGAGAAATCATTAGATACTTTTTTCCACTTTTCATACAATTCAAAAGTATCAATTGGTTGTCTTAAATTTATTTTATAAAAATCATTGTAATATGCCGAGTCTGGCAATGCATCGATAAACTGATAAGTACTTGTAGTAAGCGTAAGTGTATGCTGTATTCGTAATTTTGGGTAAAAAAGATACTCAGTTGTAGAATCATTCACAGCAATTGAATCACGTTTACCAATATCATAACTCTGCCTTAGAAAAAATGTACGCTCTTTGGCAATATTTCCAGTTTTCACATTCGCTTGAAAAGGATTAGGTGCAAAAAGACTAGAATTGCCAAGTCTTACAGGAATACTAAAACGTTGCTTTTTATTTGGATCGAGCAGTAATGAGTCATCAATTATTCCTCCATTTTCCGAAGCCTTTAATACATTGGTAATAAAAACAATTGCTCCATTGTATCTTTTACGTTTACCTTGGTATGTACCAAAAATACGAGCACTGTTGTGATTTGTATTTTGAGTTACAAAATAACCTGGTGCACTTATAAGCCTATACTCAAAACCAAAATTTATATTTTGCCTAGGGTTTTGTGTATGTAATGCTTGTACCATTTGTTCTTTTCCACTTGCAAGCTGGTAACCAAGCATAGAGAATGCTCCTGTTGTTTTATAAAATTTAGTATCTGCCAATTTGTATTTATATATATCAAAAGAATGAAAACCTACATCAAAGCCAGGTTTTGAAAATGGTTTAAATATAAGTGGAAAAGCTGCTGCTCCATTGTTCCCTAAATATTGATAATTGGATGGCACAGAATAATATTTATCGAAATCATTTACAGATGAATCTAAGGTATTCCTCTTTAATGAATCCATGTATCGATACGTAATGGTAATTGAATCTGCTAAATCATCTCTACGCTCAAAGCCAAGCGTATCAAGTTTATTACCACTTTTCTTTTTTGATGTATCCTTTCTAAGCGTGTTACTTGTAGCTCCTTGTGAAATACCTTTTATTCTATTCCTAATACTTTCAGAAGGATCTTGGCTAAAAGCCAAAAAAGTTATAAAAATGAATAATGATGTACCAATTAATTTTTTCATGTCGATTACATCTGTGCTACAAGTTCTCTAAAAATATGCGTAAGTTTTGGCTCTGCTTCCTTTGCAGCTTGCAAAACTTCTTCGTGTGTAATAGTATTTTCTTCATCTCTTATACCAAGGTCGGTAATTACACTAATAGCAAAAACCGGCAAGCCCATATGCACTGCTGCTATTACTTCTTGCACGGTGCTCATACCTACTGCATCACCACCCAAAATGTGTAACATTTTGTACTCGGCTCTTGTTTCAAAAGTAGGACCAGTAACACCAATGTAAACTCCTTCTTTTATTTCATAACCAGCACTAGCAGCTATACTTTTTGCTTTTTCTATTAAATTCTTTTTGTAAGGCTCACTCATATCGGGAAAACGTGGGCCAAACTCCAATTCGTTTTTACCTATTAAAGGATTTACGGTGAGCATGGAAATATGATCTTTGATGATCATTAAATCGCCAACTTTAAACCCTTTTTGCATTCCACCTGCTGCATTGCTTATAAGTAATGATGAAACACCTAAAAATTTCATTACCCTTATTGGGAAAACAACTTCTTCAATTTTATAGCCTTCATAAAAATGGAAACGTCCTGCCATTGCTGTAACTTTTTTACCAGCTAATTCTCCAAAAATTAATTTCCCACTGTGCCCTTCTACTGTACTTACAGGAAAATTTGGGATTTCGTTATAGGGTATTTCCAAATCTATTTTTATTTCCTCAGTAAAACTACCCAATCCACTTCCCAACACAATTCCCACTGTGGGTTTACCTTTGTATAAGTTTTGTATAAATCCTACTGTTTCTTTTACTTTTTCCATTTGAGACATACCTATATATTTTATTTTAAATTATCGTCAAAAATACGTTGTTTAAGGTTCTTATAAAAACAGGGTTATTTGATTTTAACAATTAAAAATCTAATGTTGGAGAACTGGAGATTTATTTCTTGAAAAAAGATTCAAATACTTGAAGAAACTTTTTAATAAAAGAGAGATAATTTGCTGGAACAAATGCATAACCTAAGTTGAGACATCAACGCATCATGCAATTTCATTAAACTTTTAGAAAGTTTAAAATAAAACTTAGGGCTTGAAAGGGATTCTTTATCAGTAAATTCTGCAAATTCAGTGATTTTATTATAAAATTCAAACCATTATCAGAATCAACATTTATTCATAGAATCAATTCTCCCGCATCATCAAATCTGCAGCGAGATTTTGTAGTTCTACTTTTCGAGGAGCTTGTACTGCTAAATCATCTAAATGTTGTAATGCAATTTGGTAATATTTTTCTTTTAATTCAGCAGCCCATTCATCGGCTTTGCAAGCCCTAAATATTTCCAGTACTTTTTCAACTTTATCTGCAGGATTAGTTTCTATCAATAAATCCAAGGCAGCATTTTGCTCAGGTGTACAATACTCTCTTGCATGAACCATAAGGAAAGTTTTCTTATTGGCAATGATGTCACCACCTTTTTGCTTTCCTGTTTTTACGGCATCGCCAAATGCATCTAAATAATCATCTTGTACTTGGAAAGCTATGCCTAAGTTTTTGCCAAACTCATACAAATGATCTTGGTTACCTAAGCCTGCACCTCCTAAAACTCCACCTATTTGTAGGCTAGAAGCAACGAGTACAGAGGTTTTTAGCGTAATCATATTTAAGTAATCGTCAAAACTCACTTGCTCCATTTTCTCAAAGTCCATATCGAGCTGTTGCCCTTCGCATACTTCCTTTGCAGTCTTATTAAAAATTTCAATACAACGAGGCAAAACTTTTGCACTTACTTTACTTAAGTTTTCATAAGCTTTTACAAACATTACATCTCCTGCAAGCAAAGCGGTATTTTCCCCATATTTGTGGTGTACTGTTTCTTTACCACGGCGTAACGGTGCCTTGTCCATTATATCGTCGTGTATTAAACTAAAATTGTGGAATAACTCTATAGCAGCTGCAGCATAATAAGCATCATCTGTGCATGGTTCAAATAACTCATTGGCAAGAAAAACACAAACGGGTCTTATTCTTTTTCCTTTTATGCTAAGAATATGTTCCGCAGCATTATACAAACTTGGTAAGTTTTGTGGGAAATGCCTTTCATTAAATCTTTTTTCAAAATGTAATGATAACTCTTTGTATGATTGCATCTAAATGTAAAAATATGTTTGAACTTCTTACTAAACTTCCTGAGACTTTTAATCTAATATCTCACAACAATAAGGAGTCTGTAGTTATTAAATTAATTTTTATTTCTTTTTTGTTACTTTTTTAGCTGTTACTTTAACCTCAGGTTTTGCGGTAACTTTTCCTGCTAATTTTATTTTACTAGCAGTTTTAGAAACCGCTTTAATGCTATTTCCACCATCCATTATCAATTGGTAATCCAACTGGCGCTTAGCTAAATTTGCACTTACAACTTTTATATGAACATGGTCTCCCATCCTAAAAGTTTTCTTTGTGCGCAAACCAACTAGTGAATAGTTTGCTTCATCTTGCCTAAAATCATCATATTCCACCAAATCTTTTACACTTACCAGACCTTCACATTTATGTAGCACTGTTTCTACCCAAAAACCAAATGCAGAAACACCAGATATAATACCTTCAAACTCTTCACCCAAAAATTCCTTCATGTACTCCACTTGCTTGTACTTATTGCTTGCCCTCTCAGCTTCCATAGCTCCTCTTTCTCTATCGCTACAATGTTTATTTTTCTCTTCCATTGCCTTGTCTACAAACAAGTTTTTTTCCAATATGCTTTGCAAAACCCTATGTACCATTACATCGGGATACCTTCTAATAGGTGATGTAAAATGACAGTAGTTTTCAAACCCTAGACCATAGTGTCCTACATTTTCTGTAGTATATTTTGCCTTTGCCATGGTACGAATACCAAGTTGTTCTATCACTCTTTGTTCAGGTGTTCCCTTTACTTCATCCAACAACTTATTAAATGACTTCGCAATATCATCTGGATTCTTCATCTCAAAAGTAAAACCGCATTTTCTAGCAAAAGCTACAAATGGTGTAAGCTTTTCTGTATCAGGATCATCGTGTGTTCTATATGAGAAAGGTAATGGTTCTTTGTTAACCTTAATTTTAGAAACGTATTCTGCTACTGCACGGTTTGCAAGCAGCATAAATTCCTCTACCAATTTGTTTGCATCCTTACTTTCTTTAATAACAATACCAATTGGCTTTCCTGTATCATCAAGCTTAAAACGTACTTCTTGCGAAGAAAAATTTATTGCTCCATGAGCAAAACGGTCTTTTCTAAAGGACTTTGCTAATTTATCTAAAAGCAATATAGGCTTTACTTGTAGCCCGTCTTGTGTTTCTATTGTTTGTTGCACTTCTTCGTAAGTAAAACGATGATTGCTGTGAATAACTGTCCTTCCAATCCAAGTATGTTTTATTTCTGCACGATTGCTAATTTGAAAAACCACGGAAAAACAATATTTATCTTCATTGGGTCTTAGGCTGCACAATTCGTTCGATATTTTTTCAGGCAACATCGGATTTACCCTGTCTGGTAAATACACACTTGTTGCACGTTCATAAGCAGCCTTGTCTAATGCTGTACCAGGTTTTACAAAATGACTCACATCTGCAATGTGTACACCAATTTCATAATTCCCATTATCTAAATTTCGAATAGAAATAGCATCGTCAAAATCCTTGGCATCTACAGGATCTATCGTAAATGTAAGTATATCTCTAAAATCTTTTCGCTTTTTAAGTTCTTCTCTAGTTATTACAGGACTTAAGGCTGCCGCTACTTTCAACACTTCTGCATCAAACGAAAGTGGAAAACCTGCTTGCACAATAATTTCTTTCATAGCCATATCTGCTTCATTTTCAGAAGTCATAATGGCGGAAATTTCTCCTTCAGGCTTTTTATCACTTTTGTCCCATTTAAGAAATTTTGCTACTACCCTATCACCATCTTTTGCCCCATTTAATTTGCTGTGTTCTATATGAAAATCCGGCATCGGATTATTGGTGTCTGCAATAAAAAAAGCCATTTTCTCCTTTACTGAGACATTTCCTACAAAATCTAATTGCTTGCGCTCCACTACACTGCTAACTTTACCCTCTGGTCTTTTATTTCTATCATGAGGGTTCATAACTTGTACTTTTACAATGTCGCCATGAAATGCCCTTCCAAATTCGTTTGGCTTTACCATCACATCTTTTTCCCTTCCTTCTACAATTACAAACCCCATTCCGCTTCGGCTTATATCGAGTCTACCTGTGACTATTTCCGATTGCGAAGACTTCTTTTTGCCCCCGTCTGTATGTTTACTACTCATAAAAATTTATAATACATTAATTCTTTGCAATGTACAAAATAAATTTTGAAGCGTTTTATGAGAGTCAGCCTTATTAATATGTAGTCATGTAACAAATTAATCTAAAATCGCTTTATTTGGAAGCAATAAAAACAATTTTCATTGTACAAAGAAATACTAAAATAAATAATGTGTCTTCTTATAAATCATTAAGTTTACATTAAACTAAACAATTATGTATAATCTAAAACTTACAGGGCTGCTTTTGTTTTTGTCTTTGGCAGCTTTTGCACAACCAAGGTTACCGAAGGACTACTATTACTCAAAATTGGATAATGGCTTGGAAGTAGTGGTTATAGAAAACCACAAAGTACCATTGGCCACTATAGAAATTGCGGTAAAAAACGGAGCATATACCGAAGGCCCGGAATACAGCGGCCTTAGTCATTTGTTTGAACATATGTTTTTTAAAGCAAACAAAGATTATCCCGATCAAGAAAAGTTTATAAAACGTACTCAGGAACTTGGTGCTATTTGGAACGGTACTACAGGTGACGAAAGAGTAAACTACTATTTCACTTTCGATAAAGACAGCCTAGCTGCTGGTCTTAAATTTATGAACGCTGCCATTCGTTTCCCTATTTATAGAAAAGAAGACATGCAAAAAGAAAGGCCTGTTGTAGATGGGGAGTTCCAACGCGGAGAGAGCGACCCTCAAGAACAATTATGGATGGCGGTAAACAAAAAGCTTTGGGGTGATCTCTTCACCCGTAAAAATGCAATAGGGGAACATGATATAATAAATACCGCTACGCCAGAAAAAATGATGATCATAAAAAATAAATATTATCATCCCAATAATTCATTGCTGGTAATATGTGGAGATATAGACCATGAAAAAGCTTTAGTACTTGCAAAAAATATTTATGGCGATTGGCCAAACAGTGGTTTTAATCCCATTGAAAAATATCCTATACCAGAGTTTAAGCCCCTAAACTCTATAGAATATTTTGTAAAAGAATCTTCCATTGCACAAACACCTAATCTTACATACTATTGGCAAGGTCCAGATTTTAGAAATGATTCTGCTGCTACAATAGCTGCGGATGTTTTTAGCACTATACTTGGTTTAAATTCTTCCAAATGGCAACAATCTTTGGTAGATAAAGGGCTGGCTACATATGCATGCTTAAGTTATCAAACTAGCAAATATGTAGGCCCAATAAGTATTTGGGTGTTACCAAATCCCGAAAAATTAAAAGCCTGCTATGAAGAAATTGCTAACCAAATAAAGATGTGGACAGCCAATGATTACTATACAGATGATGAGTTGAATACTGCAAAACAAATAATGCGTAGAAATTTTATAAGGCAAACAGAGAAACCATCTTCGTTACCTAGCCAACTTACCAGCCAATGGTGCAGCACATCTTACGATTATGCTACAGATTATCTTGACAACTGTATGAAAGTAACAAGAGCAGATATAAAACGCTATGTGGAAAAATACATAGCAGGCAAAAATCATGTAGCAGGAATGATCATTAATGCAGCCATGAACAAATTCACTGGCGCATCGTCATTCTTTAAACCTAATTTATAACTTTTAATTATTAAGATATGAAACAGTTTCTTTTCAAACTCAAATTTTTGTTACTAATAGTTGCAGTTATTTTTTCTGTACAAACTACATCCGCCCAAAAAAATACGGCTTACGAAATGATGGTGGCGGGTGTAAAAGTTATAGTACAACCTAGTAATAATGAGATAGTAGAAATACAAACAATTATAAAGGGTGGTGTACAAAATTATTCATTAATCAAACAAGGTATAGAAAGCCTTGCAATGACTGCCTTGACAGAGTGTGGTACTAGCAACGATGATAAAAATTCTTTTAAAAATAAACTAGAGAAATTAAGTGCACAAGTATATGCTTATTCAGGAATGGATTATGCCAATATAAATATGAACTGCATCAAAAGTGATTTAGATATTGTATGGCCTTTATATTCAGATGCCATTACTTCACCAGCATTTAACGAAAAAGAATTCAACCGTATTAAGCAAGATGCCATAAATAATTTAAAGTCGCAAGAATCTACACCAGATTATGCCATATCTAAGATGGCAATGGAAACCGCATTTAGAGGAATGAACTATGCAAAAACACCAAGTGGTACAGAGCTAACAGTATCTTCACTTAGGCTAATGGAAACAAAAGCGTATTACAAATCTATACTTACAAAATCTAGAATGGTAATAATTGTTGTAGGTGAAATAGACAAAGATATACTTACACAAAAATTAAGTAGCATGTTATCAAAAATTCCTGATGGCAAACCATTTACTTTAAAAAAGGAGTTGTATAATCCAACAGCAAATACGTTTAATGCACAAAAAAAAGAACTAGCAACAAACTATATTCAAGGGATTACAGGCGGTCCAGCACCGGGGACTAAAGATTATAATGCATTCGTATTAGCTATGCGAATGTTTGGCTCAAAACATTTTATAGAGATAAGAACTAAAAATGGATTATCCTATGCTCCAGGCGCTTACTTTAATGGAGGATCCACTGCTTCCGCAAATATTATAGTTTCTACCACCGATCCGAATAAATACATAAGGGTTGCAAAAGCATTGATAGAAAAAGTAAAGAAAGAGGGGTTTAGTGAAGACGAAGTAAAAGATGTAAAAACTGAATATCTTACAGGTTTTTTCTACCGCCAAGAAACAAATAGCGCACAAGCAAATTCATTTGCTTCAAATGAAGTGCTTCACAATAACTGGAGGCGAGCATTAACTATTAATGAAGATTTGAAAAAACTTTCTGTAGCAGATATTAACAGGGCTTTTACAAAATACATAAGTAACTTTTCTTGGAGTTACCAGGGTATCCCTACAAAAGTAGATAGTAAATTATTTACAGGAGCTGAGGCTGATGGCAAAAAGACTATAATCCCTAATACGAAAATAAATACAGAAAAAAAGGATTAATTTTTTTCTACAAAAAAGATTAATACAAAAATAAATATGCCACTGATGCACATTTAAAAGTTTACGTTTATGTAACTAATTTATGCATTCGTGGCTATTTTTTTTACTTCACTCCTGCTGCCTATTCATCCATACTTTTCTCAATTACTTCGAGCGGCATGCAACCATCTTTTAAGAAAGATGTGTGAAAATCTGCCAAAGAAAATTTAGCACCTAATTGCTTGTTATATTTCTCTCTTAATTCTTTTATTTTTAATGCACCTGTTTTGTAACTCAGCGCTTGTGCCGGATAAACCATGTAACGCTCTATTTCTGCCACAGCACCATCTTCACTAATAGCTTCGTTGTCCATCATATATTTTACAGCTTCTTCTCTAGTCATTTTACCTGTGTGCATAGCAACATCTACCACCAAGCGTATCGCTCTGTGTATCTCATCGCCTAGCGCACCCATGTGCTGGTAGGGATCTGTGTATAAACCCAATTCTTTACCAAGGCTTTCGCAATATAAAGCATAGCCTTCTCCATAAGCTCCATACCAAATAAAGCGGCGAAACTTTGGAAGCTTTTCATTTTCCATTTGTAAAGAACATTGAAAATGATGCCCAGGAATTGCTTCGTGCAAAAACAAACTTTCCATTCCACTTGTTGTATTAAACTTCGTAGCATCTACTATAGGAACATAAAAAATACCAGGGCGACTTCCATCTGGTAAGCCAGGATAATATTCGGCACTAGCGCTTGCTGCACGAAAAGCTTCTGTCTGTCTTATCTCAAATTTAGATTTTGGCTCTAATGTAAATATCTTCTTTAGGAAGGGCTTCATCGTTTCATGAATTTTATTAAATGCAGCAAGAACTTCTTCAGGCTTTTTGTACGGCATAAATTGTTTATCCGTTTTCAAAAAAGCAAAGAATGAATTCATATCACCTGCAAATTTTACAGAATCTTTTATTTGATTCATAATTGCTCTAAGGCGCTTTACTTCATCTAGACCTGTTGCATAAATCTCATCAGGAGTTTTGTTAGTGGTTGTCCAAAACTTTACCATATACTTGTAATAAATATCTCCATCTGGTAATGCATTTACCCCAGTTGTTGTTCTTGCTTTGGGTAAATACGCTATTTGCAAAAAAGCACCAAGTTTTTTATAAGAAGGAATAATCTGTTCTACAATAAGCTTACTATAAGCTGCTGTAAGTCGATCTTTATCTGCTGTACTAAAACTTGCAGGCATTATTTTTATTGGCTCATAAAATAAACTTTTTGAAGCACTGTCTGTTAGCATTGCTGTCATCTGCGGAATCATTTTTACCACAATTGTCTTTGGCAAAACATAATTTGCTTCCATTCCCTTTTTAAAATAAACAATAGCACTATCTGCCCAAGCCGAAAAAGCAGTAGCTCGCTGTAACCAATTATCATAATCTGCAACCGTTTTAAAAGGCTGGTTTCCCGATCCTGTTCCCATTTGCCCCATCAACAAAGGCAATCCATTAAATTGATCAAATGGAATATAACTGTTGTACTTAAAATTTGCACCTGCTAGCTGCATTTCCATTTCATATTTAAAAATGTCATAACTCTTCTTATCATTATCATTCAGCGTTTCTCTTTTATAAGCTTTGAGTGAATCGTTGTAGCTTGCAAAAAAAGATTTTACTTTTTCTTTATAGCTTTCTGTAAAATCTGCTGGCAATAAATTATTGTAACGAGTATCGCCATTGGTTGTAGCTTCTAACGGGAACAATTGCATTCGAGTATTGTAATAGTTTTCTAGCAATTTAGCTAAATTAGCATTTCCATTATTAACTGCTTTTTGATTACAACTTGTAGCAGTAAAAAATAATACTGCTAAAGCAAAGAGATTTTTTTTCATACGAATGTTTAATTAGATAAATGTATGTAAAATTCCTTTAGCCATTAAGATTCACTTAAAAGAATAGATAAAATAAATAAAAGCATTTGAGTTGTAGGGGTAAAATCGCCTTTAAAAAAAGGGGAGAATTGTAATTTTCAAAAATCACCTTACTTTAAACTCCACTCAAAAAAATCGTCCACATCTTTTTTAAACTTTACCATATCTGTTTTGTTGATATAATACATATGCCCTGATGTATAAAAATATTGCTTAATATTTTGTTTGGCTTCAGGCCTAAGAAACATATGTTCTATGTCATAAGAAGCAGTAAAATAAGGAGTGGCAAAATCATAGTAGCCAGAGCCTACATATACTTTAAGTGCAGGGTTTTTCGTCATTGCATCTCGCAAGCTTTCTGCTACATTCAAAAATTTATTTTGCACGTTGTTGTAATTCCAAGGATAAACATTACCGAAAATATTATAAGGCTTCTCCTCTTTAAACTTTAAATCCTTTTGAAAATAATCATTTAGAGCAGATGTAAATGGCCCATCAATATTTGTGAATGACGGATCGTATTCTACATTCTCTCCTACATCATCTATATCACGCCCTGAAAACCTAGCGTCTAATCTACCAATGGTGAGTCCTTCATTTCTGCGAAGCTCTTTGTAAAAACGATTTTCATCTACCCGAAGATTGGCTTGCAGACAATAGGCTTTACTTAGACCTGTATAATAACTCATTTTCTCTGCAATTTTATCTCTTTCAATTGTAGTAAGCCAATCACCTTTTATTAATGCGCTTGCATACTCTCCTATTGCAAAAGTTTCACTTTCCTTTAATGCCTTTTGCATATCTGCTTGTAATACTGGAGCTAGTTTTTTATGATACCATGCTGCCGCTGTGTAAGAAGGAATATACAAAGCTCTTGGCAAATCATTTCCTATGTAATAATCATTTGTTCCGAAATTTAATACTGGAGAAATAAGAAAAATTCCATTGAAATAAATCCTAAAATTATCTTGCAAATATTTAGATAATCCTGCCGCTCTTGTGGTGCCATAACTTTCTCCAGCCAAAAATTTTGGGGAGCTCCATCTTTCATATCTTGATAAAAAATCACGAATAAAAGCTGCAACAGATTGCACATCTTCTACAAAACCATGAAATTGTTTAGGACTTTCTCCTGCTACAGGCCTACTAAAACCGGTGGCTACAGGATCTATAAAAACGATATCGGATTTATCTAACCAACTGTACTCATTGTCTACAATTGTATATGGTGGGGCAGTTGCAGTGCCATCTTCTTTTAGCAAAACTCTTTTTGGCCCTAACCCTCCCATGTGCAACCACACGGATGAAGAACCTGGGCCACCATTAAATGTGAAACATACAGGACGCTTAGCTGCTTGCTCGCCATCCTTTTTATAATAAGTAAAAAAAACTTTAGCTATTAATTTACCAGTGTCATTTTTTAAATCCAAGTAACCAGTATGTGAAGTATAATCTATCTTTTTGCCTTGCACCATATTGCTCCCATGCGTTACAACTACTTGTACACCAGAAGGAATATATTCTGTTTTATCGAAAACTATTTTGGACTGGGCTTTTGTAAATGAAAAAATACTATTAAAAAAAATGAACAAGAAAAAATTTTTCATGATGCTAAGTTTGAATAATGAAGTTAATGAAAAATTCGCTTTTAGAAATTAACCAAAATAAACTAAAGAATATTTACATTTACAAGTATGAATAGCAATATTGAAAAACTTTACAAAATCTCAAAAAAAGAAAGCAAAATCATTATTGGATTAATGAGTGGAACTTCTGTAGATGGATTAGATATTGCTTTGTGTCAAATATCTGGTGCAGGTAAAAATACTATAATTAAAATTTTACATTTTGAAACTGCTACTTATAAAAATAACTACAAAGAAGAAATAAAAACTGTATTCTCTAAAAAGGATGTAAACTTAGAAAAACTTTGTTTACTCAATCCATGGGTAGCTTTACAACATGCAGCAATGGTTTTAGAAGCATTGCAAAAATGGAATTTCTCTCCTACCAATGTAGATCTTATAGCAAGCCACGGACAAACAATTTACCATGCACCTAAAAGCTTACACGGAAAAGAAAAATTTGGCAACGCCACATTACAAATCGGCGATGGAGATCATTTGGCTTTAGCTACAGGCATTATTACAATAAGTGATTTCAGGCAAAAACACATTGCTGCAGGAGGTGAAGGAGCTCCCTTAGCTGTTTATGGAGATTATTTTTTGTTTAGCAAAGAAAATGAAAATCGCATCATGTTAAATATTGGAGGAATTGCAAATTTTACATTTCTGCATGGCAGTTTAGATGCCACAAAAATGTTTAGCACAGATGTAGGCCCAGGCAATACCATTATGGATGCATATGTTCAACAAAATTTTCCGGGTAAATATTTTGATGAAGATGCAGCTATTACAAAACAGGGAACAGTGCATGAAAAATTATTAGAAGCTTTGTTAGATCATGCATTTTTTGAACAAAATTTTCCAAAAACAACTGGTCCTGAGTTGTTTAATTTAATTTACTTACAAGCAGCACAAAAAAAAACGAATACAAATTCAATTTCACACAGCGATACATTGGCTACGCTAAATAAATTTAGTGCATTGGTAATTGCAGCATCAATAAAAAAAACTTTGGATGATGAAAAGTTTGTAATTTATATTAGTGGCGGAGGTATGCACAATCCTTTATTAATGAAGAATATTAAAAACGAATTACCAAACACTATTTTTAAAACTACACAAGATTTAGAAATTAATCCTGATGCAAAAGAAGCAGTTTTGTTTGCAATTTTAGCAAATGAATGTATAAGCGGTGCAGATACAAATTTTGGAAATTCTACTCCAAGTGTGCGGATGGGAAAGATAAGTTTGCCATGAGAACCTATACTCATCATGACTTTCAGCGAATTAGTAAACTTTAATTACCTCATCTTACAACAGAGTTAAAATAAAAATAGAAAATCTATTCGAGCTTAGCTTAAATCTATTTTATTTTTTTCCCTCTGAGAATTATATGATTTGATTCTTGTTCATTGATTTCTTTAACTATTAGAGCAAAGAGAGATAGGGCTATTTTACCATGGCTTTTTTCACACTTCCATATTTTAATAACAATATTCTAGCTTCGTTATAATCTTGAATACCAGACTTTTCCATAAGCATTTTTGTTCCTCTGTCTACAAGTTTTTCATTGCTCAGTTGCATATTTACCATTTTATTATCTTCTACCCTCCCAATTAAAATCATCACCGAAGTGGAAATCATATTTAATACCAGCTTTTGTGCAGTGCCACTTTTCATCCGTGTGCTACCAGTTACAAATTCAGGACCTACAACCACTTCAATAGGAAAATCGGCACATTCACTCACAGGAGAATTTGGGTTACAACTTATAGAACCTGTAATGATTTTGTTTTTTCTACATTCGTTTAATGCGCCTATAACATAGGGTGTTGTCCCACTGGCCGCTATACCAATTACAACATCATTTTCATTAACGTCATAATCTTCTAAATCTCCCCAACCATCATCGGAACTGTCTTCTGCATTTTCTACAGCATTTTGTATAGCCTTTTCTCCACCAGCAATGATGCCAATTATAAAACCATAAGGCAATCCAAATGTTGGAGGTATTTCGCTTGCATCTAATATACCAAGTCGCCCACTAGTGCCTGCTCCAATATAAAATAACCTTCCCCCATCTTTCATTTTTTCTGCAATTACAGCAACAAGTTTCTCCATCTGAGGGATGGCTTTTGCAACAGCGGCAGGTACCAAACTATCCTCATAATTCATATGAATAAGCAGCTCATTTACATTCATCTTTTCCAAATGATTGTAGTTGCTTTTTTCTTCTGTTACCTTTACAAAAATACCCATATTTAAAAAATTGTTTTACGCAAATTACGCAAATCATTTTGTAGAAATATAATTGTTCTGGGCTTAAATAATATTTTTTCTTAACTTAGACCCAATATTAAATTTAATTAAGAAGCATGAATACTGAATCACAAGCTCCACAAAAAACAATAGCATTTGAAAAAATTGCTACAACAATTTATGAAACTGTTGATGACGTGAGTAATGCTGTAGCTAATGAGATAGCGAAGCTCATTCGAAAAAAACAAAGTGAAGGAACGCAGGCCATACTAGGATTAGCCACTGGTATAACTCCTAAACAAGTATATACAGCGCTAATTAAATTGCATAAAAATGAGGGATTAAGCTTCCAAAATGTAATTACATTCAACTTAGATGAATATTTTTCTTTACATCCAGATGCAATCCAGAGTTACCATCGATTTATGCACGATAATTTGTTTGATCACATCGATATAAAAGAAGAAAACTGCTTTATTCCACCAGGAATTGTTTCCCAAGAAAAAATAAAAGAGGCTTGTGATGCATATGAGCAAAAAATAGAATCCTTTGGAGGAATTGATTTTCAATTACTTGGGATTGGCAGAAATGGACATATAGGTTTTAATGAACCCGGTAGCCACGTAGCGTCTGTTACCAGAATGATAACATTAGATCATCTCACTCGTTTTGATGCAGCTTATGAGTTTGGTGGTATTGCAAATGTGCCACGTAAAGCTATTACGATGGGAATTGGAAGCATACTTAAAGCAAAACGAATTGTGCTAATGGCATGGGGAGAACGCAAAGCAAACATCATTCAACAGGCTGTTGAGGGCCCAGTTACTGAATTTGTTCCTGCGTCATATTTACAAGGTCACCACAATGTATCATTTGTACTAGATGAAAGTAGCTCGGCAGAACTTGCTAGAAGAAAAACACCTTGGCTTACAGATGATGTGCTTTGGAACAACAGCATGATAAAAAAAGCAGTAACTTATTTATCCCTCACTTTAAACAAGTCCATTCTTAAACTTACAAATAATGATTACAATCAAAATGGTATGAGCGATTTGCTGGCACTTCATGGGCAAGCATATGATATAAACATAGAAATTTTTAACCAATTACAACACACCATTACCGGTTGGCCAGGTGGCAAACCCAATGCTGATGATACTTACAGACCAGAAAGGGCATTTCCTGCAAAAAAAAGAGTAATTATTTTTAGTCCACACCCAGATGATGATATTATTTCCATGGGTGGTACCTTTCAGCGATTGGTAGACCAAGGACATGAAGTACATGTAGCTTATCAAACGAGCGGAAACATTGCAGTGGCAGATGATGAGGCATTACGCTTTATAGAATTTATACAAGACTACAACACCGCATTTAGCATAGAAAGTGAGGAAACAAAAAAAATGTATGCAGATGCTTTATCATTTTTAAAAGTGAAAAAAAATGGTGAAAAAGATACAGAAGCCTTAAGAAAAATAAAAGAATTGATAAGAATAAGTGAAGCTAAAAACACCTGTCGTTTTGTAGGTATACCAATAGAAAATGCCCATTTTCAACATTTACCATTTTACGAAACTGGTTTGGTTGAAAAAAATCCTCTAGGGGAATTAGATTACAACATAACAGCCAATCTTATAGAAGAAATAAAACCCCATCAAATATATGCAGCAGGCGATTTAGCAGATCCCCATGGCACCCACAAAGTTTGTTTAGATGCAGTAATTGAAGCAGTAAAAAGATTGAAGCATCATGAATTTATGAACGATTGCAGGGTATGGCTTTACAAAGGAGCTTGGGCAGAATGGGATATTGATTTAATAGAAATGGCTGTGCCAATGAGTCCTGATCAGGTATTGAAAAAACGCAATGGTATTTTTAAACACCAAAGTCAAAAAGATGGTGTTGTATACCAAGGTTCTGATAGTAGAGAATTTTGGCAGCGGGCCGAGGAAAGAAATAGAGCTACTGCCGAACTTTATAATAAGCTTGGCTTAGCAGAATATGCAGCTATGGAAGCTTTTGTAAAATGGAAGTTTTAATTAGATAAAAGGAATACCGGAATGTAGCATAAAACCAATTTAGATGATTAAAATAGGTTTAAAGAAAATGTAGTTTTGAAGAAGCTCCATGTTGATGGAAGTTAAAAATTGACTTAATGAAAATTCATTCCTTATAAATACCAAATAGACTTTGAAACTATACCTCTATAATTTGTCAGGGTGAGGCACATAAAAGAATTTTAAGCTCTTTGCAAATGACAATAGTTCGATTCAATTGTAATGTGTCAGTCTGAAATTGCAGAAGAGGGTGCGTTTAAATTAACTCAATTTTGGTTCTGCTTATTGCGGGAACATTCTAATATTATGAAAGTAAATATTTTAAATAAGTTGTCATTTGCAGTTTGTCGAACTAGGTCCTCCATAATCCTTCCTTAGACATCCGCCTTGGCGGAGACGGTACTATTTTAATATCTAATTGGTATATCCCAGGCATTATTAATTCAGCATATAAAAAGCCCTCTCAAATTTAAGAGGGCACTGAAAAACTACCTCTAAAGAAAATGGCTTAAACTGATTTAAAGTTTAAGCCATTTTCTTTGCTGTATTTTTAAACTTAAAAGTTTTAAAATCAAATAAGCTACTCTAACGTTGCTTATTTTGTTTTTCTATCAAGATTATTGACTCGACTTTTTCTAAGAGAACTTTTTCAGTGCCCTCAAATTTAATGAGGGCACTGAAAA
>JANMFB010000153.1:0-2398 GCA_031377605.1 Ferruginibacter sp. | reverse complement strand
TATTGGTTGGTACCGCAAGGTTTTGCCCATATCAAAGGCTGATATTGGCAAACGAATTTTTATTGAATTTGATGGAGCCATGAGTCGATCAAAAGTTTATTTAAATGGTTCTAACATTGGGGAGTGGCCCTATGGTTATTCGTCTTTCTCTTTTGAACTTTCCAAACTCATACAATTCGATAAGGATAATGTAATATCGGTAAGGTTGGAAAATAAACCAGAATCTTCAAGGTGGTACCCCGGTGCTGGAATATACAGAAATGTGCGATTGGTTAAAACTTCCCCTGCACATATTACACAATGGGGCACTTTTATTACAACGCCCATCATCACAGAAAAAATAGGGGAGGTTAATATTAAAACAACCATTAATGCAGATGCAAATAATGCTTCAAATTTAATATTGCTAACAGAATTGTTTGATGTAATGGGAAATAAAGTTGGTAACATTTCTTCAAACAATAGCAAAGATGGAAAATTATTGTTTAACCAAACTATAAAAGTGAAGCAACCACAATTGTGGGGGGTAAATACACCTGTACTGTACACAGCAATTTCAAAATTATTTGTGGGCAAAGTACAAACAGATATATACAAAACTGTTTTTGGTTTCCGAACAATCCGTTTTGATAAAGACAAGGGCTTTTTTCTAAATGGTCAACCATTAAAGTTCAAAGGTGTTTGTTTGCACCACGATTTAGGTCCTATAGGCGCCGCAGTAAATTTCCGTGCTACAGAAAGGCAATTGGTAATGATGAAAGAGATGGGTTGCAATGCCATACGTACTTCACACAATCCACCTTCGCCCGAGTTGTTGGCTATTTGCGACAGCTTAGGTTTATTGGTACAAGTAGAAGCTTTTGACGAGTGGAAAAACGGAAAAAATGTAAACGGCTATGGTGAATTTTTTGATGCATGGGCCGAAAAAGATTTAAGTGCCATGATTCGCAGAGACAGGAATCACCCTTCTGTAATTATGTGGAGTATTGGCAATGAAATAAGGGAGCAAGGTATGGCAGAAGGAAAAGAAATGGCAAGATTCTTAACGAAGATATGTCACCAGCTTGATTCTACTAGGCCAGTCTCAGCAGGGTTTAATAACCACAACGGCGCACTAAAAAATGGCTTGGCCGACGAAGTGGATTTGGTAGGCTTTAATTACAAGCCAGATGATTACGAAAAAAAGCGCAAGCTGCACCCAAGCTTATTTATTTATGGAAGCGAAACATCTTCCACTGTTAGTTCTAGGGGCGTATATAAATTTCCCGTAAAAGAAACAAAGAAACCATGGCACAGCGATTACCAGGTTTCAAGTTACGATTTGGAATGTCCACCATGGGCTACCACACCAGATACAGAGTTTGAAAAGCAAGATGATTTGGAATTTATTTCAGGCGAATTTGTTTGGACAGGCTTCGATTATTTGGGTGAGCCAACTCCATACAACGAAGGCACACCTGCCCGCAGTTCTTATTTTGGAATGGTAGATTTAGCTGGTATTCCTAAAGACAGGTATTATCTCTACCAAAGTAAATGGTCTAATAAACCAATGCTGCACATTTTGCCTCACTGGACTTGGCCCGATAGGATTGGACAAAACGTTCCTGTATTTTGCTACACCAATTATCCAAAAGCCGAGCTGTTTGTAAATGGCAAAAGCATGGGCATACAACAAAAAAACAAGAGCAGTAAGAACAACCGTTATCGCATTATTTGGAAAGATGTGCTATATGAACCTGGCGAAATAAAAGTAGTAGCCTACGATGCAAATGATAAACCTGTAGCAGAACAAATAATAAAAACTGCAGGAGAACCTTATTCGATAAAATTAACTGCTGATAAAAATACAGTAAAGGTCGATGGCAAGGATTTAATTTATGTAACGGTTGATATATTAGACAATCAAGGAAACCTTTGCCCTAGAGCAAATAATTTTTTGTTTTTTAAAGTAGAAGGTGCAGGCAGGTTGAGGGCACTTTGTAATGGTGATGCTACTGACCAAACAGCTTTTGTTTCAAGTTATATGAATGTGTTTAATGGGAAAATGGTAGCAGTTGTAGAGCCAAGTTTAGAAGCAGGAGAAATAACAATGCAAGTTTCGGGAGGATTGTTGCAGGTGCAAAAAATAAAATTGAATACAATCTCTGCCAAATAAAATATTGAAAACTATGTTTAATTTAAAACAATATTGTAAATTTTTAAATGTTTAAAGGAGTTACACATATAATTGTTTTTACGCTACTTGTGCAATCAACTATTGCCCAGAATGTACCTAAGCAACCCAATATTATTTTGATATTGGCCGATGATTTGGGTTGGGCTGATTTGCAATGCTATGGTAGTACATTTTATGAAACGCCTAATTTAGATAGACTAGCAACGATGGGCATTCGCTTTA
>JANMFB010000146.1:0-8782 GCA_031377605.1 Ferruginibacter sp. | reverse complement strand
TACTTTTTGAATATTTTCTTTAGAGTCTTTAAGTGATGCTACCAAACTAATGCTTCCTGTATCAGTAAATTTTATTGCATTATTTATCAGATTCCCAAATATTTGGGTGAACTTAAGTTCATCTATTTGAAACACTTCACTTATTCGTTTATCTATATCCAAATTCAATATCAATCCTTTTTCGGAAGAGATTGGCTTATAAAAATTGATAATATGCTTTAATAAATCTTTTAAATTAGTTGGCTTATTTTCTATCTCCATCATATTTGATTCTAGCTTGGAAAAATCAAGTACGTTATTAAGTAGTTGCATTAAATTATTAGATGCAAACTTTAGGGAGTCAATTAATTCCAATTCATCTCCATCTCTGTCATTCGCATTTAATAAATTACTTATGGTAATAATTGCATTTAGTGGTGTCCTAATTTCATGGCTCATGTTAGATATAAAATCTTGCTTTACATTTGCAATAAACTCCGCTTTATTTTTTTGGACGAGCATATTGGCTTTTTCCAATTCTAACTTTTCCTCTCTATGCCTTGCATCAAGGTTTATTAATAATTGATAACTATTGAGCGTTTGCTTGTTGAAAATATCATCTTGCAGATTTGTATAAATCGTTAAATATTTCAGTGCGTCATTATTATTTTTCTCTGCTAGAGAGACTAAATATTGTATTTTGTAACACCGAATTTTAATTGTAGCTATATTGTATTTTTCTGTTATAGCAATTGCTTCATGTAAATATTCCTTTGCTTTTTTATAATTTTTATCCTGATAAAATAAATAACCTAATTTATAGAGCGCAAAACTTTCTCCTAGTTTTTCTCCCATAGATCGATGTATGCCCAATGCATTTATTAAATCTTCTTCAGCTTTATAAAATTCTCCAAGCTTTGTATATACTTTTCCTCTGACGTAATAAGCAAATGCAAGCCCCCTTACATCTCCAGTTTTTAGCTTTATCGAAATAGATCTCTCAATAGTTTGCATTGCCAGTTCTGTTTTACCTTGGTTTAAATAAATACCAGAAAGTGGATTAAGAATATTTGATTTTAAATTTAAATCTTGAATCTCTTTTGCAATTTCTCTTGCTTCTTCATAAACTTTTATTGCGTCCGCTTCATCATTAAAAAACTCGTAAATAGTGCCTACTGATTTTAATGCCCTTGCAAGATTAAACTTATCATTATACTTCCTAAAAACATCTATACAATAAAATAAATATTTTAAACCTAGATGAAAATTATTCGTTTTATAATATACGCTTGCCAAAGTAAAACTTGCATCTGCAATTCCACGCTCATCTTTTTTTAATTTGTAAATTTTTTTGGCAGCATGTGCAAAGTCTAGTGCTTTTTCATAATCTCCATTGATCATAAAAAATAAGGATAACTGCGTTTTACTTTTTGCAATTAGTGAATCATCTCCTAGCCTAGTACTTAGTTTTAATGCTTTTAAACTTAATAAAATACTCATAGGCAAATCGCTTACCCTAATTTCATAGGAGTCTAAAAGCAATTTATCAATTTCTTCTATTTGGAACATATAGGGGACTTTACAATTGTAAGTTAGCCATTTTAATGTTTAAACTTCTTTTTATACAATAAGAATCTTTGTATAATCGTAAAGCCTTTATTTTCTATTAACCAAGCTATTATATACAAACTTTTATATATAAATTAAATGGTTAGTTGGTAATAAACATTTAAGAAAAAGTATAGATATGTTGCACTTGATAAAATTAGCTGGTTAATGAAAATTTAATAAATAGGAGATTTTATAGCCATTTATGGAACTCTATTCAAAGCAAAATATATTGCCCAACCTAACGCAACACAACTTACTCCAATTGCCCACCATCGTTGTTTTAGTTTAAAAACATTTACAAAAAGAAATGATAAGATTAAGATGAACGCCACTACGAATATTTGTCCTACTTCCAATCCGACATTGAAACCAAATAAGCTCCAACCTATAGTTTGATCTTTTGCAATCATAAAACGAATAGTATTTGCAAAACCTAATCCGTGTATGAATCCAAAAAACAATGCTAAAAAATAATTTAGCTTCAAGTTTTTCTTTGCAAAATCTGTTTGAAAAAAATTGAATATTGCGGTACCAATAATGGTGCAGGGAATTAGAAATTCTACCCAATTAATGTTTATGCGTAGTACATCAAAAACACTAAGTGCAAGTGTAAGCGAATGCCCAATGGTAAATGCTGTTATTAATACAAGCACTTTTTTCCAATCTTTCAATAAATAAATAGCACACAAAGCCAATATGAAAAGTTGGTGATCCAATGCATCTAAACTTATGATATGATGCCACCCTTCTTTAATATAAAATGTATTGTCAAACATTAAATGGAGTCTTATTTTAGTCTATTTGTTTTATGTAGATTATTTACATCGGATCCACATCTGCTACAACTTGCACAGCTTTAAACTTTTGCTCAGCTGCTAATAAATTTATATGATTCTGAATTACTTTTCTATACGTATTACCCATGCCAGATTCTTTGGGAAGTTTTATCATAATTTCCATGAGATACATATTTCTTAATCTGCCAACAACTGGTGCTGCCGGTCCGGTGATATATGGCTTTAAATCCTGAGTAAGTAAACTAGCGAGTTTAAAACTTGCCGCATCTACCGTTTCTTTATCCTTATGTTTTAAAGTAATTATAACAACCCTACTATATGGGGGATAAAAAAATTCTTTTCGCTTTTGTATTTCTAACTCGTAAAACTGCTTGTAATCATGTTGCTGCACAAGCAACAAAACAGGATGCTTAACATTGATGGCTTGAATAATTACTTTGCCCTGTTCTGTCTTTCTGCCTGCTCTTCCACTTACTTGTTCCATCAATTGAAATGCTCGTTCATTGGCCCTAAAATCCTCAAAGCTAAGCAACCCATCTGCATCCAAAATACCTACTAAGTTTACTTTTTCAAAATCTAAACCTTTTACCACCATTTGCGTGCCTACTAAAATATCTATTTTTTGCTGTTCAAATTGTTGTATTAAGCTATCATGTGCAGTTTTGCCACGCACACTATCTACATCCATTCTTGCAATTTTAAATTTTGCAAAATCGTGCTCTAATGTTTCTTCAATTTTTTCTGTACCAAAATTTTTCTCTAACCAATTGTTAGAACCACATGCCGTACAAGTAGGTTGTTTTGGATAAGTACTACCGCAATAATGGCAATGTAACATATTGCTAAACTTGTGCAGGGTAAGCGAAACATCACAGTGTGTACATTGAGGTAAGTGACCGCATGTACCACAAATAAGGTAAGGATTATACCCTCTCCTATTTTGAAAAAGTATTACTTGCCTATCGGCCTCCACGGTTTTTTGAATAGCATCTTTTAATTGTGGGCTTATCATTACTTTGCCCTTTTGTTGTACTTGTGTAGTATTTATAATTTCTATAGAGGGCATTTTTATTCCACCAAACCTTTCATTTAATTCGACTAAACCATATTTTTTTTGCTTAGTATTATAGTAAGATTCTAGGGAAGGTGTGGCACTTCCTAATAAAATTTTTGCATTAAACAATAAGCCATAAAAAATAGCAGCGTCTCTTGCATTATACCTCGGTGTAGGGTCTTGTTGTTTGTAAGATGAATCATGTTCCTCATCTACAATTACTAAACCCAAATCTTTAAATGGCAGAAACAGTGCACTTCTTGCACCTAATACAATTTTTATTTCTCCGGTGCGGATTTTATTCCAAAGCTCTATACGTTCTTGGTTATTAAATTTAGAATGATAAATAGCAATATTACCTCCGAAGTTTTTTTGTAACCTTCGTATGATTTGTGCAGTGAGTGCAATCTCGGGCAGTAGGTATAAAACTTGCTTGCCTTGCAAAAAATATTCTTCAATTAATTTAATATATAATTGTGTTTTGCCGCTACTAGTTACACCATGCAATAAACAAACAGGTTTATCATTAAATGATGATTGGACCTGTGTTAAGGCGATTTGTTGAGCTATACTTAACTCAAAGTCAATATGCATACTTTTTGGTAAAGTAGCAATCCTATCTATACTTCTCTTTTCTACTATTAATATATTTTTATCTGTCAGCCCTTTTAATTGTGCAGTAGTAGCACCAGATTTTTTTAGTAATGCAGTTTGTGTAACTTCTCCTACTGTTTTGCTAAGGTGCAAAAATGCCATTAGCAATTCCATTTGCTTTGGTGCACCTTTCCATTCATTTAGAAAGGGAGCAAGCATTTCTTCATTACTAAATGCAGGATGCAAAATCACATAATTCTCTTTTTTAACTTTATACTTTTCACTTAGCTCCTCTCTTATATAGCAAACATTTTTTTCTATTAATTTTTTTATTATGGGATATACATGCGTATTGTCTATTACTTGTTGCACTTCAGTAATACTTAATTCAGTTTTTAGCAGTAGGGCTTCTGCTATTAAATATTCTTCATCTCCAAGTGTAGTAAAATCATCACCATAAGCCTCGTTAAAAATTAAAACAGTTTCGCTGCTTAATTTAAAATTTGCTGGTAATGCAGCAGCCATCACTTCGCCTTCGCTGCAGATATAGTATTCGCTCAACCATTGCCACAACTGCATTTGCTGAGGGTACAACAATGGAGCATCATCCAAAATATTTAAAATAGATTTTGTTTTATATGCAGGTTGTACTGTAATGATTTTTTTTACAATTCCAGCATATTTTTTATTTTTTCCAAAAACTACTTCTGCCCTGCATCCAGGCTGCGTTGCTGCAAGCAAATGTGGTGGTATTTCATAGGTATAAACTGTAGGCAAGGCAAGTGGGAGAATAATCTCTGCCCAGTACCCAGATGTAGGTTCCATAAAATTTAATTCGGTTGCTTCCATGCTTAAATGACTCTAATCTAAATTATCACCAATCCATTATTAAGGTATTGATTAAACTATCTAAATACAATTTCCAAAAAATATTTCTCTAATAAACGAAAGCTATTTTATCCAGCTAACATTATATTTGATCAACCCTGATTCCATAGCATCATAAACAGTTTGCTTTAATGATATAACATCTACCCCAGGTAATATTTCCGGTAAAAAAACAGCACGAGATTTACCTGGTGCAAGACTAAAAATACTGCTATGGTGAAGTCTATCAGAGGCGTCTAAGAACAATACCGGCTGTATGGGTGTTTTTGTTTCCACCGCAATCTTAAAAGCACCGTCATAAAACTCTTTTAATGGTTTCTTTGTTTCATTAAAAGTACCTTCCGGTGAAATAACAACAGATATATTTTTACCCAATACTCTCTTCAATATAAATACACTTTTTGCTCTTGCTTCCTTGCTTGATCTATCTACCATTACTGTTGCATTTCTATAAATAAAACCAAACAAAGGTACATTCCCCAATTCTGCTTTTGCTAAAATACGTATCGGTTCATTGCGAAACGTTTTCATCATTATAGGAATATCCATGTAGGATAAATGATTAAAAACATAAATTACTGCATGCTCTTTAGATTTGTGCGCTTCAAAAATATTTCTGTGCCACATGCCCCACATTACAAAACAAATATCTGCCCACACTCTACAAAGAGAATAAATCATGTTACCTCCTTTTATTTTGCCAAACAAGGAAGCAATAATTACAAAAGGAAACAACACAATCATCACTAAAATAAAAACCGTGAAGGCGTAAATACTATAAATAAACTGTAAAACTTTTCTCATAATTCAATCTCTATTACGAATATACAACTTCATTTTATGGAACATAATTTAGTATTTAGGTAGTTATATTCCGATTATAATCATATATAGTCCAAAGTGAATTATAATCGGCATAATACCATCTAATATTTCAACGTATTTCTTCGGACTACTTTTGAAATAAATATGGTTTTACAAAATTTCTTCAATATTGTACTCGTTTTCATTTATTACTACTGTATCGTTTATGCCAAGTCCTACTAGCTTTGTCCCTAATGGCGACAATTTGGATATTGCAATTACATTGCATTTATCTACAGATGCTTTCCCTAGTGCAGCACTAATATAGAAATAGCCTTTGTTTGTTTTGACTAAGCTACCCTGAGAAATTGTTTGATTAATTGAAGATGCATGAATACCTTCTATTATAGCTTTTTGTTCACGCAACAATTGTAATTTCTGCTCCACATTGGCTTGTTCTATTTGTAACATGGCTAATGCAGTTTCGTGCTTATCACCCGCTGTGCTTTTCGTTTCGTTAGCAGCACTATATCTCAAATCCAATAATGTTTGATACTCTCTACTTATATTATCATTTAAGTATGAAAGATAATGCTCATTTATTTTTTCTTTTAGTCCCATTTAGGCAAAGATATTCCTAATCTATGCAAACTATATATAAGATTATAATAATGTACTGTATCAAATTTAATTGTGGCATTAGTTTTGATGTTTAAACATTATATCTTAAATTACGATTTGTATTTTATCTAGTTTTACACCTAATGTATATTATAGTGAGAAAATTCCTGTTGCTATGCTTACTTTCATCCATGGCAGTAATAATATCGTTTGCTCAACCTCTAGTTCTATCTACAACATCATACACTGATAATGCTGCATTAAATTATCAGGCGGATAGTTTGAAGATGTTATTTGAAAAACAAGGTTTTCAATTGGTGAGAGAAGCTATGTTAGAAATGAAGAGTCAATATGAAAAACCTGTAATTCTTTCCTTAAGAGAAGGTACTTGGTATAGGGTAATTTTTATAGGAGATAAAACATCAAAGCTTTATGAAGTGCGCATGTACGACTGGAACGAAAAACAAGTAGTATATGAAAAGCAAAAGCCAAAAGATGCAGAAGGAAATATCATAAACTACGATTACATTCCACGTTTTACAGAATTTCATATGATAAAACCCGTACAAATAAATAACAACAAAAGAGATTTAAATGGCTATTTGTTGTTATTTAAGAAAAAAATAAAAATGAACTAAAGTTTGTTCAATCATCCCCTCTAATTGTAAAAGAGATAACCAAATTGGTTATCTCTTTTTTGAGTATTATCAAATTTTTACCAGTTTGCCCTCAACGCTACAATAAAATTCCTTCCAGGCGCTGAAAACCCTGAAGCAAAATATCGATAGTTTCTATCAAATATATTTTCTACAGCAAGCTGTAATTGAATTTGTTTATTAATTTGATAACTTCCATTCCAATTTGCTGTAACCCAAGCTGGCATACCGTCTGCTGTTGCGTATTGATCATTGTCTTCTCCATCTGCATTGAACTTATTTAACTTTTTCCATCCATTGTACATGATAAATATACTCGTCAAGAGTTTATTGTGCTCGTAACTTATACTTGTTTTACCTATCATAGGAGGAATATGATCCAGTGGCTTTCGAGTCACATTCTTACTTACCAATGAATAAGTCCCATTTGCTTGTTTCTCAAAAACTTTAGAGACCTTGCTTGCATCGGTAATAAAATATCCCTCTGTATAAGTTAGTGTACTAGCAATATTAAATCCTTTAATTAAGGTTGCATCTGCACTTAAAGAAAAGCCATATACATTTGCTTTGTTCGCATTTTGGCTAGCGAGTACTTGACTTTTTACACCATTATAAAAAATGGAATCTTGTCCATTTAAGGTAAATGGAGCCTTTACAATTGCATTTCTAAACAAGGTATAATAGCCGCTCACTTCTACATTTACTACATTGGCTAACTTCTGTGCAATTGCTATGTCAATGTTATAAGTATATTCGGGTTTTAAATTTGCATTGGGCAATACAACTTGTTTTGCGGTAGTACTAGATTCAAATATTTTAGCCAGATCATCTATATTTGGTGCCCTAAAGCCAGATGAAACTCCTACCCGAAATGTAGTTTTTTTTGTAGCGTTATATACAATTCCTACATTGCCAGTAAGTGCTAAATTTTTTTGATTAACGGCAGTATCAGGTAATTTGAAAAATGAGTTATCATTAACATTACTTTTCAATGTAATGGCTTGCAACCTTAGCCCATCATTTAAAACAAATTTTTTGTTTGTATGCTTGTAAGTATGTTGTGCAAAAATTGCAAAATTATTCATACTGTTTTTCCCGTCGGGATACCTAGTATCTAAATTGCTTTTTGCACCAGTTGTAATATTTGTTCTGGTTGCAGAAGACTTCAAACCGTTTAATTGCATATCCATACCAAAGGCAATTTCATTTTGCTTAAAAAATCTCCTTGCACTTAATGTTGCTCCAAAAACATTTACTTTCTCTACTCTACTATCCAATCTATCATACCTTCGGTATTCTCTTGTAACCCTACTTTCTTCTACAGTTTGATAATTAATATTTACTTTAACTTCATCAATTGATCCTACCCTATTTGCATTTAATTCATAAGAACTTAAGAACCTTTTTTGTGGACCATAGTACCAATCTGCAAAACGCAATGTTGTACCGATACTGCCACCAAAGTTTCTAATATCTTGCAAGCGATCATATCTGGGAACATTGGTAGTGTTAGAAAATTGGATATTTAATGCTTGTGTTATATGCTCGTTTATTTTGTGTAAAAGTTTTTCTGTAATGTCCCATTGCTTATAACCCGAAAACTTTTGTACTCTGTCATCAGCATTTACAACTACAGAATCTATTCCATTAATATGCTCTATATATTTTGATCGTCTTCCAAAATTTGGATAGGCAGAAGGATAATTATTCCCCATTCTCATATCTCCAAAATCGGTATAGTTTACTGCTTGAAACCATGCAATTTTTTTATTACCAAT
>JANMFB010000119.1:0-12411 GCA_031377605.1 Ferruginibacter sp. | reverse complement strand
AATATTTATTTTTTTGTTTTTGTATTTATCCTGGATTAAATCTACAATCTGTTCATCACTATAGCGCACCATTTTCTCGCCTGTTTCATAAGAGAAAGCATCGGAAGCACGGGCAAATAATAAACGGAGGAAATCATAAATCTCAGTGATAGTGCCAACTGTAGAGCGTGGATTTTTGTTGGTTGTTTTCTGCTCAATAGAAATTACAGGAGAAAGGCCTGTAATTTTATCTACATCTGGGCGTTCCATATCTCCCATAAACTGTCTTGCATACGCAGAAAAACTCTCCATATAGCGGCGTTGCCCTTCATTGTAAATAGTATCGAATGCCAATGAAGATTTTCCACTACCACTAACACCAGTAAAAACTACTAGTTTGTTTTTAGGGATTTTTAAATCTATATTTTTGAGGTTGTGTTCTCTTGCACCTATAACTTCTATGTAATCTTCTGCTTCTATAATTGGAGCAACATTTAAAACTTTTTTTACCATGTGATTTTCCTTAGTGCAAATATACAACAAACAAAGCCTGCATAATTTTGGTTACAACCTTAAGAAGAAGGAAATTTTTATTGAGCAAAATAGGTTTACCGCAAAGACGCCAGGGCACTAATTTAATTGATACAAAATTCTGGATAATTTAGATGAAAGGATTTTTATAAACAAACATGATATCAATAAAAACTTGAATCAATTAAATAACAGATTCAAAATTATCAGACTTGCTTTGAATTATTTATTGAATATTACCTGCTCAATCTCACACTACAAAGATTCCGCAATTGTTTCAAACGGCGTATCACTTCCAAATGTTTTTTTAAAATTTCCTTTTTTATCATATAAGAAAATCGCAGGAAAACTTCTTACTTCAAAAAAAGTTCCTAAGAAATAGCCACGATCGAAACCAACTTTTATATTTTGATAATCCTTTAAATTTAGATCATTGTAAAATTTTAGCACCTCTGAATAAGCCATAGGTGAAGCCATTACAATTTGTACCTTTTTAAACTTATCAAAATGCTCAAGCATATCTTTGGTTGCATTTATACAATGGCCGCAGTCTGGGCTAAAAACGATGAGTATTGTTTTCTTTCTTTTTTTAAGGTTTTCTTTCTTATATGGAATGCTATCTGGTGCTGTAAAAATTTCAAACGGAGGAATAGAAGGGATAGTTTTATAAACAGGTTCTTTAGAGGGTGCGCTTTGAGCGTATAAAAAATGAACTGTGGTGAAACTTAAGACTATTAAAAATATTACTTTTTTCAATTAATTATTTTTTACAAAACTAGATGATTAAATATTGATAACATGTATCCTATTAATAAAGATTAAAAGAAAACTATCAACTATACAACACATTGATAAATTAATATGCTTTTGAGCTGCGAGATTGACATTATTATTCTCCGTAAATATGATTTAAAAAGATTTTTATACCAAATCAAAACTCAATTTAGTATTTGAAGATAGTCATTTTCTAAGTAAATATCTAGAAGTCAATGAAATATTAAGAAGCTATGTTGACTTCGAACGTCGATAAAATACTAATAAAATTTAATTGGAATATTTTATTAAAATGATTAATTTTAGTTTCCTCTATCTTGATTGCCTAATCGTATCTCAAATCAAACAAATAATATAGCATTATAACATAATTAAATACATTTTTATGGGAACCCCAACTGTATCAAGGAGAGATTTTTTTCGCTCCCTTAGTATAAAAAAACAAACAACAGAAGAAGCTAACAATGATCCATTGTTTGAAAAGTATTCTCGTAAGACCTTAGGCCCAAGGGTCTATAAAAATGAATTTGTATCCTTTAATGCAGATGCCGAACAAACACTAAGAGAGGACGCTCTAAGAGTAGGTAATGTAACTACAGGACTTACGCCAATCCCTAATACATCTGCCTGGGGAGTTAAAGAAGCGCTCCATTTATTAAGACGAACTGGTTTTGGTTATAAAAAAGCAGATGTAGATACGCTTGTAGCTTTAGGCTCAGCTGATGCTGCAGTAAATGCCATATTAAACATTAACACTACTCCCCCAGCTCCACCAGTAGTTTGGTATGAAAAATATAATTTACCTACAGGTGTAACCAACAATGATGCAGCAGGATTATTAAATGGCGCAGATTGGACGAATTCTCCTTTTGCTTATGTAAGTGCAGCATCAGATGGGCTTCAACAAACCAGTAATTATTACAGATTTACCGGCATGCGTGCATGGATGTATGGGCAAGCATTTAATCAAGATATAACTATCAGAGAAAAAATGGTTTTATTTTGGTATCATTTTATGCCAATTGATTTTGATGCTATTGATAATTCTTCTAATTCTAGAATATCTCAAAACTCTGCTAGAATTTTTTATTCATACAATAAAATGTTTAGAGATGGGTGTTTAGGTAATTTTAAAACCTTAATAAAAAACGTTTCCAAGCATCCCTGCATGATGTTTTATTTAAACAACCAAATAAATTCTGCTACTGCACCCGATGAGAACTTTGCAAGAGAACTAATGGAACTATTTACTTTAGGTAAAGATCCTCTAAGCTTATACACGCAAGCCGATGTAATTGAAGTTGCAAAAGTAGTTACTGGGTGGAGAGTACAAAATCTATCTACCACCACCCCGGTTACAAGTTATGATACTACCAAACACAAAACAGGCAATAAAGTTTTCTCTGCATTCTTTGGCAATCAAATTATAACTGCTCCTACTACAGCTGCTACCACTACTGCTGCAACTATGGATGCTGAGTTTATCGCATTGTTCGATATGATTTTTTCAAAATCGAAAGTTGTATCTGAATATATATGCCGTAGGCTTTATAGGTTTTTTGTGTATTACGATATAGATGCAAATATAGAAGCAAATGTAATTGTTCCATTAGCACAAACTTTTGTAGCAAACAACTGGGAAATATTACCAGTCCTACAACAACTATTTAAGAGTGAGCATTTTTTTGATCAAGCAAACTTCGGTGTATACATAAAATCTCCCTTTGATTTAATTGCGGGTGCTGCAAGAACATTTAATCTCAATTACAATGTAAGTAATCAACTAAACTATGAAGCACAATATAGGTTATGGTTAGATTTCAATGAAAGTTTTTCAAATCCAATGGAACAAAGAATGGGTAGTATTCCCAACGTTTCTGGCTGGAATGCATTTTACCAAGTACCGGCATTTCATCAATATTGGATCAATACCAATACAATTCAAAAAAGAGCTGCATTTTTAACCTCTATTTTTAATGGATATACCAGAACTTATAGCACGCTTGCAACAATTATAAAAGTGGATGTAATTGCGTATGTGCAACAATTTCCAAACGCTACTATTCTGGATCCAAATTTACTTGTATCAGAGTGTATAAAATATTTACTGCCTGTAGATTTAAGCCAGGCGCAGAAAGATGCTATGAAAGGGCAAACTCTTTTATACCAACAATCGACAGATGCTTATTGGACAACCGCTTGGAATAACTATTTACAAGCGCCCACTAACACTAGTTTTAAAAGTATTGTGACCGATCGCCTAAAGAACTTATTGTTTACCATTGTACAATTAGCAGAATTTCAATTAATGTAAAAAGAAGTTTAATTGAGGTATAAAGGTTAAAATATTATTATAAAAAAGAGGAAATAAAAATATAAACATGAAACGTAGATCATTTATAAAAACAGGTTCACTTTTAGCAGCCCCAATGCTTATACAAGGAATACCTGTATCTGCTGCACCACAAACTGGTAACAAGATGTTGGACATGCTTGCTCAAGCAACTTATGGTTGCGGAAAAATTTTAGTGATTGTACAAATGAATGGCGGTAATGATGCACTTAATATGGTTTTTCCATTGGATAAGTGGGCTAACTTAACCAATGCTAGGGGTGGTACAGGTTTAAATGCCATGTTAATGGATCAATCATCTGTGCTCACTTTAAACGGAAATACAAGTACTGGTCTTCATCCAGCTATGAACCGAATGAGAGATATGTACAACAATGGTAAACTAATGATTGTACAAGGTGTTTCATATCCTAATCCAAACTTTAGTCACTTTCGTGCAACAGATATTTGGTTTTCGGCCTCTGGCAGCAGTACCACGTTAGATACTGGTTGGCTTGGTAGAGAATTAGATACACAATACCCTGGCTTTCCTGCTGCTTTCCCTAATACAGATATGCCAGATCCGCTAGCTATTCAAATTGGTTCTACTTTGCCTTTTTCGCTACAAGGACCAGGTATTAATATGGGTTACAATGTTACCAATCCTACTACATTGCTCAATGTGATAAATGGAATTACAGATCCAGCTCCTAATAATGATTATGGGAGGGAACTTTCTTTTATGCGTTTAATGAAAGACCAAAGCAATGCATACAGAACAGTTATTCAAACTGCCTATAATACAGCGCAGCCTCAGTCTGCCATTTACCCTACTTCTAATTCATTAGGAGATCAATTAAAAATAGTGGCAAAACTTATAAATGGCGGATTAAAAACGCCAATTTATATTGTAAACCAATCTAGCTCATACGATACCCACGAAAATCAAGTAGATTCAACGGATAAAACAATTGGAACACATAGAAACTTATTAAAAATATTATCAGATGCTATTGGAGCATTTCAGGAGGACCTAGGACTTATGGGTAAAGAGAATTTGGTTACCGGAATGACTTATAGTGAATTTGGAAGAAGAATAATTAGCAATGCAAGTAGAGGAACAGATCATGGATCAGCTGCGCCAGTTATGTTTTTTGGAGCAGCATTAAAAACAAGTGCAAGTGCAGTAGCAGGCACAGCTAATCCAATTCCAGGTATGATTGGAACTTCACCAAACATTCCGCTGGTACCGACAGTAAACGATCAAGTACCAATACAATATGATTTTAGACAGTTATATGGGAGTGTTATGCAAGATTGGATGTGCCTTTCTGCTGCACAAACTGATTCTGTGCTTGGGAGTGCATTTACGAGATTGCCAATTTTTGCCGTTCCTGGTGTATTACCAATTGCAGGTATTGAACTTATTGGACAATATTTTGGTGGTGAAGCCAAACTAACTTATCGAGTGCAAGAAAATACAAAATATCAATCTTTTGCCATAGAGTTTTCTCCTAATGGAATAAATTTCACTGAAATAAAAAGAAATACAAACAGCAGTTTGAATAATACGGAAAGTTACTATTACAACGAAAGTAATATCAACAAAAGAATGTATTATCGCATAGCAGCGAGAGATAATCAAGGAGCAATTACATATTCTAATATTGTTGCATTGCGTAGTAACGCTAAAGAACAACTAATAAGTGTGTTTCCTAATCCAATTACAGATGGTAAAATAACTATAAGAATATTTGAAAACGTAACATCGCATGTGGATGTTTCTATCTTCAACATGGTTGGCCAAAAGGTTTATTACAATCGATTTACAGATACTGGAAGTGTGTTTAGTTTTAAAGTACCCCCATTTGCAAAAAATGAACATTATGTATTGCAAGTTATTTATGAATCTACAACTGCTCATGAACAAATAATGTTTAGATAAACAACTAATAATAAAAAAGGCTGCCTTTTCAGGCAGCCTTTTTTAGGGGTAATGGTGAGGTATATATCAATCAACTTTTTTTAACAGCCTTTTTTACAACAAGGGCCTTTTTAACCACCACTTTTTTTACAGGCATAATACGTTTGGTCACTTTAGAAACATTTGGCACTACCTTTTTTGTTTCAACATTATTTGTTTTGGTTATTACCTTTGAAACAGGTGCAGCTTTTGTTTCCAACTGTTTAGGAGATGATGGCTTTAAAATTTTCTTTTTATCATCTTTATCCTTCTTTAAGCCACCTACAATAATTTTTGAGGCCTTGTTTACATTTTTTTCAAAATCCTTTTCCTCAAATAGGTCTTTTAATCCTGCTAATGCTGTTTTAATTAAAAGCGAAACCTCGTTTCTAAATTCCTTTTTTGAAGATTTTTGTTTCTTATTCATAAATAATTTTTTTAATACGTTTTGTATTTTTTACATTGATAACGTAAAAATAACATAAGGATTCTATTTTCAATGTTAAATTTTTTCATCTCTTTATCTATTACAAAATACTGTGCGAAAAAAGATAGCAAATCATCGAAATAAAGATGTTGGGCTCATTTAACTTTAGCAAACAGAACCTTTCATGGCTTTAAAAAATAAAGCAAAAAGAAATTTTACGATAAACTTAGAAGTTAGATATATGGGTAAAATCATTTTTAAAACCGATTAATGCTAACTGTTGATTTTTTTCAAAATATTTATTTAAATCAGCATTTAAAAATTGATGAAAAAATAAAAATGAACAGTTGAGATTTACAAGATAACTTGAAAAGAGACCTATTAATTTGAAATGGGTTAAAACTTGTACAGTACAACGTGTTTTTTGGTGAAACTTGAACAATAAAAGCAGTAACAAAATATACAAATAACTTAGGAATAAATTTAATTAAAATCTACCTTTTTATAAAACTACCATACCACTCTCCTGATTTTTTAATAGTTCTTTTTTGCGTTTCAAAATCAACATGAACTAATCCAAACCTTGGATGAAACCCCTCGGCCCATTCAAAATTATCGAGCAGTGTCCATACAAAATACCCATTTACATTAACTCCTTCCTTCTTTGCTTTTAAAACTTCTGCTATGTATGATTTCAAAAAATCGGTTCTTAATTCATCATGCACCATATCGTTATTTAATTCATCTTTAAAAGCTGCACCGTTTTCGGTAACAATAATTTCCTTAATATTTTTATATTTGCTTATTCTTGTAAGTGACTCATATATACATGCTGGGTATATTTCCCAATTCATTAAAGTGTACGGCACTTTTCTTTTACTTGCTTTGATAATTTTTGCCCTTACAAAAGGCATAAAAGGAGCAAAAGCTACCAACTCTCTTGTATAATTTTGTAAGCCAATAAAGTCCATATCAAAGGATAATTTTGCTTCATCGCCTGCGTACATAAACCTTTCAATTCGTTGCAAAATTTTTAAATCTTTTGTAGGATAACCCATACCTAATAGCGGTTCTAAAAAAGTGCGGTTAAGCAAAGCATCTACTTTTTTTGCAGCTTTAGCATCTCTTTCGCTTTTTGTAAAAGGTTCTATATGAGAGTAAGAAATTGTAGTACCAATTTTAAAGTTGGAACCCAAAGATCTAATAACTCGTCCACCTTCAGCTTGGCACATAGTAGCATGGTGAGCAGCGGCAAGAAAACTTGTTAAACCTTTTTTGCCGGGTGCGTGCACACCTAAAAAATATCCTGCACCTGTAAAAACCATTGGCTCATTTAGTACCATCCAATTTTTAACTCTGTCGCCAAATTTTTTTAAACAACATTCTACAAAGTAAGTAAACCATTGAATTATGTCTCTGTTTGCCCACCCACCCTTTTGTTGCAAAATATCCGGTAAGTCCCAGTGGTAAATCGTTACCCAAGGCTCTATGCCTAGTTCTAAACAATAATCAATTACCTTATTATAAAAATCTACGCCTTTGTAGTTTAAAGCCCCTGTGCCATTTGGCAATATACGTGTCCACGAAATTGAAAAACGATAATTAGGAATATGCATTTTATACATCATTGCAATATCTTCTGCATAATGATTATAAAAATTACAAGCTATTTCTCCATTGTGGTTATCAACTATTGTCTTTTTCTTTTGAGAAAAAGTATCCCAAATAGATGGGCTTTTTCCATCAGCATTATGCCCTCCTTCAATTTGATAGGCTGCTGTAGAAACACCCCATTTAAAATCATCTCCAAATTCTTGTTTTGTAAATAACATATTTATTAGCCAACCACTTTGTTTAAAATTTTTTGGAGATGTACTTTTTTCAACTTCTTTAAAGAGAAATCACTTTCTGTTTTAGCATTAGTCAATTTATAGTCTTTAAACTTGTATTTATCTAAAATTGTACTGATAATTTGCTCTGTTTGATTTGGGTAATTTACACCGATATAAATGGTAGAGGTTATCCATTCTTTAATCTTATCTAAATGCTTTTCTTTTAAACTTTTAATTACAGGAACACCTAAAGTTTCTAAAGCAGCTGCGTTACACTGCTGTTCATATTGCCCTTTCATAGGTATTACCATTAATTTCTTTTGTAGAAACAAAACTTCAGCCGGAGTTTCAAAACCGGCACCACAGAGCATTCCGGTACAGTTAATCATACTTTGCACAAACAAATCATTATCTATCGGACTAATAGAAATATTCTTCTCTACATAAGTACTCTTTGTATGTTTACTAAAAACTTGCCAATTAATATTTTCTATTTGGCTTAGTATTCGTATAATTCTTTTATCACTATAAGACGGTAAATAAACAGTGAAATGATTTAACTTTTGCGGTACGGCATTTCTCACTTGCTCCCTAATTACGGGCGTAAAAATATTTTTATCATATCCAGCAAAATGAAAACCATAAGCTTCTGTTACTGGTGCATAATTGTGGAGGATTGCTTTTCCAACAGGATCCTTCTTTTTTGGCTTAGGACTTTTTTTATTTATTACTGCAGCTTGGTGACTAAGACCAACACACACCTTATTTTTCATTTTACAGGCCCAAGCACTCACAGGTTCAAAATCATTTATAACCAAATCATAATCCTCTATGGGTAAGCTCTTAATTTCTTTGTATAATTTTTTTGTATTGCTTTTCCTGTAGGTACTCAATAAATCTACCCCGCCATTTTTACCAAAAATAAAACTAAGCCCATTAAATTTATACTTTACAGGGTAAGGCAATTCAACATCAGCTTGTATGCCACTCACTAAAATATCTACATCTGCCTTAGCTTGCAATATCGGGATAATATCTCTTGCTCTACTCAAATGGCCATTTCCAGTGCCTTGTACCGCGTATAGTATCTTCATTCAACTTTTTTTAAAATTACTTATACCAAAATGATAATTAGTTAATGTTCCATTGGAAAGTGGTTAATTATTTTACCCACTAAACTTTCATTAAATTAAAATCGGCTAGCATATTATCAAATAATTTGGAATCATCTAAATCTTCATCATTTGAATCACCACTCTTCATTTGAGACATTGCAACCTCGTCAAATTTATAAATTGTCCATTCATTTTCAACGTACTCTAAAGCAGTCAAATTTTCTATCCAATCTCCGCTGTTGAGATAAATTATTTTCCCATTGTCGTTTAATATTTCTCTCATTTCGGGCTGATGAATGTGACCACAAACTACATAATCATAATGATTGCTAATACCAATATCTGCAGCAGTTTGCTCAAAATTATTCACAAACTTTATCGCACTCTTTACACTATTTTTTATTTTTTTTGAAAGAGATAATTTCCCTTGGTTAAAAACTTTTTCCGAAATAAAATTGGCCATTCGATTAATTAGTATGAGTGTATCGTAGCCAATAGCACCAAGCTTTGCCAACCATTTACTATGCTGCATGGTTACGTCAAAAACATCGCCGTGAAAAAACCAAGCTTTTTTTCCGTTAGCTAAGTCCAGCACAACTTTATTTACAATTTTAAACGAGCCCATTTTAAATCCCTCAAACCTGCGCAACATTTCATCATGATTACCTGTAACGTAGTAAATTTTTACACCTTTACTCATCCAACCCATAAAAACTTTTATTACTTTCATGTGGTTTTTGGGCCAATAACGCTTACTAAACTGCCATATATCAATTATATCGCCATTTAGAATAACAATTTTAGGCTTAATGGACTTAAGGTAGTGGAGTAGTTCTCTTGCATGGCAGCCGTAAGTTCCCAAGTGAATATCTGAAAGTACTAAAATATCTAATTTACGTTTTTTTATATCCTTCATTAAACTGCTTTAAAATATTTAAATGGGGAATTAAAAAAAGAAATGCGAGATAACAAAACACGAATAGACAATTCTAAAAAAAAGAATTTAATATTTTTCATGATTTAGGATTTTACTAATTGAACATTGCACATTGTAAACAAAGTAATGCATAATGTATTATCTAATTGTTACTAAAGTGTTACCTGAATATTATATCTCTTCAAATGGTATAAACTATCAAAAATCATCGGAAGCATAATCTGACGAAAATTCTCGGATAAAATGATCAGGATTTTATTTAAAGTTACCTCGTATCAAATTATATAAATAGTATCTTCGGATTAAATTAAAATTTAAAATATGAACTTTAATACCCTTCTTTTTGAAATTGAAAATGGTACTGCCATCATTACCATCAACAGACCAGATAAGTTAAATGCATTGAATAAAGATGTATTTACAGATTTGGATGATGCAATGACAGAAGTATTGAACAACAACGAAATAAAATCAGCAATCATTACTGGGTCAGGGCCAAAAGCTTTTGTAGCTGGTGCAGATATTACTGAATTTGGTGGCTTAGATATAAACCAAGCAATGGCACTTGCAAAACGAGGACAAGATGTATTTTTTAAAATAGAAAACAGCAATAAACCTGTTATAGCAGCCGTGAATGGTTTTGCACTCGGCGGTGGCTGTGAGCTTGCTATGGCCAGTCATTTTAGGTTGTGTAGCGAAAATGCAAAATTTGGACAGCCTGAAGTAAACCTTGGTCTCATACCTGGTTACGGTGGCACACAGCGCCTTACACAACTTGTAGGAAAAGGAAAAAGTATGGAATTGCAAATGACTGGGCATTTGGTAGATGCAAATGAAGCATTGCGACTAGGTTTAGTAAACCACGTAACCACTACAGATACTTTATTGTCTCGTACAAAAGATATTTTGCAAATAATACAAAGCAAAGCACCTATTGCTATTGGTAAAATTATAGAATGTATAAATGTAGCTGTGGTAAGTGATAGTGCATATACGAATGGCAAAAGTGGCTATGATAAGGAAATAGAAGGATTTGCAGCTTGCTTTGTTACAGATGATATGAAAGAAGGCACAGCAGCTTTTTTAGAAAAGAGAAAGGCAATATTCTTAGGAAAATAAATTTTTATGAAATATTTTTAAGCCTGCATATCCAAAGTAAAACTGACGATTTGCAGGGTTAATTTATTCCAACACTCTTATCACCTTTACAAAATGTGTAAGCCAATAACCAGTAAGTTTACTTTCAATTACGCCAATATTTTTACCAGATGCAGAATGAATAAACTGTGTAGTTCCATTGTTTGTAGTTATTATTCCCATGTGTCCTACTATGCTTGTAGAATTATCAGAGCCGGTAAATAAAATGATATCTCCTGCCTTTGCTATTTTAACTACTATCTCTTCTCCTTCATTTGTAAAATCTCTTGTAACTCTTGGAGCTTTTACATTAAAATGGTTAAACACTACCGATATAAATCCTGAACAGTCTAATCCTTCTTTTGGGTTAGAAGAGCCATACTTATATCCAGTTCCAAGAAACGTCTTTGCATAATTCACCAATTCAACCCTATTCAAATTCAATGGTTTTGTAAAAACTTTTGCCTTGGTGTTTACAGAAGGCACTGTAGGTTTTGTTGATCCATCTTTTACAACCATTTTTTTAGAGGCGCTACAAGATGCTAGCAATATTATAATAGCAATTGCAATTAAAAATCGGCAGTTGGTTGGTTTCACTCAAAGTTTATTAGGTGGTAAAAATAGCAATTTTTATATTTGCCAATCATTAATTATTTAATTTATTGTAATGGAATATAGAATAGAAAAAGATACAATGGGCGAAGTAAAAGTGCCCATAGATGCATATTATGGCGCACAAACCCAACGTAGCATTGATAATTTTAAAATAGCAGAAGATATAAACAAAATGCCCAAAGAAATAATTAAGGCATTTGCATACCTAAAAAAAGCTGCGGCACTTACCAATAAAGATGCAGGCGTTCTACCACAAGAAAAATCTGATTTAATAGGCAAGGTTTGTGACGAAATACTAGAAGGAAAACTAGATGCATATTTTCCTCTCGTTGTATGGCAAACGGGTAGTGGTACACAAAGCAACATGAATGTAAACGAAGTTGTAGCCTATCGTGGTCATGTACTTAATGGCGGTAATCTTTCAGACAAAGAAAAATTTCTTCACCCAAATGATGATGTAAATAAATCGCAGAGTAGCAACGACACTTTCCCAACTGCTATGCACATAGCTGCCTATAAAATATTAAATGATGTAACCATCCCCGGCATAAAAAAACTACGTGATACATTACATAGCAAAGCCCAACAATACATGCATGTTGTAAAAATTGGACGTACCCATTTTATGGATGCAACACCACTTACTGTAGGGCAAGAGTTCAGTGGTTATGTATCACAGCTAGACCATGGCTTGCGTGCTATCAACAATGGATTACCTCATTTATGTGAACTTGCACTCGGCGGCACAGCAGTAGGCACGGGCATTAAC
>JANMFB010000072.1:0-2430 GCA_031377605.1 Ferruginibacter sp. | reverse complement strand
CCATTGTCTGCACAGCCAATATAATGACCGTTGTGTTCTATTAGTAAAAGGTGATCCGATTTTTCATCAAATAAATTGATCATGATCAAATGAAAAGTGCCTGCAGGAAAATTCTTTATGGCATTTCTTACTACATATGCTGCTTGAGGATAATTAAACGGAGAGAGCAAATGTGTTACATCTATGATATTAAAAGAAGCATCTATCTGCATTATTTGCCCTTTGATGGCTGCAGGCATAAAATCCTGTACACCTATATCGCTTGTGAGGGTAAGTAATGGCATGTGGGCATTTATAATTTTATGCAATATAATTCAGTCGTAGGTATTATTCTATTTTACAAGCTTCCCTTTTATATAAAAAAAATTGCGGGTGAGTTTATCAGTAAGCGAAGGGAAAAATTTATTAAAAAATACAGTTTGTTTGCCTTTAAATGTAAGTACCAATGTACGCTTTCTTTTTACGATAGCGTTCAATATATGTTGTGCACAGGCTTCGCTGGTCATCAATTTGCTTTCATCTAACGGGCTTTCTCCTTGTGCATTGCCTTTTTCATCCAATGCTGCATTTCTTATATTACTCTTTGTAAAGCCTGGGCATACCCACATTACATTTACATCATCATCTAATAATTCTGTTCGTATGGCTTCTAGCCATCCGTTTACTGCAAATTTACTGGCGCTGTAACCGCTTCGGCCAGGCAGTCCTCTATAACCTGCTATGGAAGAAACGCCTACAATCGTACCTTTTCTGGCTATGATGCTTTCTAGAGCTAGTTTTGTACAATATACCGTTCCAAAATAATTAATATCCATTACTTTCTTAAAAACATCTATTTCCGCATCTTTCAATTCTGCGTGCATGGAAATACCTGCGTTGTTTATTAAAATATCTATTCCGCCAAATTGTGAAATGGTATTTTCTATAAATCTTTTGCAATCTTCGTATGCGCTTACATCTACAGGAATACACAAAAGTGGCTGCTGCGTATTTTCTTTTTTTAGTTCGGCCAATTTAGCTTCGCTTCTCCCACAAGTAGATACATTGGCACCTGCTGCTAAAAGGATTTCTACCAATGCTTTTCCAATACCATCACTTCCTCCTGTAACGGCTATCGTTTTACCTTTAAAGAATTCGTTCATACAAAAAATTTTAAGCATAAAAAAAGGAGTTCAGCATCTGAACTCCTCAAGTGAACTGGCTGGGACTCGAACCCAGGGCCCATACATTAAAAGTGTATTGCTCTACCAACTGAGCTACCAATTCTTCCATTCCCTTCTTTCGTTGGGAGTGCAAAAATAGGGCAAAAAGCTATAGTGTCAAATTATTTTGAAAAGTTTTTTTTATAATAAATTACAAATGTCTACAACCTAATACAGCATTGGCTTTCATAAATTAGAAATATGTAAATAAAATAAACTTAGCTTAGAAAAAATGTATTTTATTGCAATATTTTCTTTTAAATTAAAACTTTGACTGATTATTGAGTTTGTAATTACACATCTAATCGTAAGTATCTTTGTACAAATTAAATTGGAAAAGTACTATGCAGTTAGTCATTTTTAAAGACCTTGGCCTTATCGATTATAAATCTGCTTGGGATTTTCAGGAAAAATTGCTGCAAGAAAATGTTGCAATAAAAACGGCTATTCGCAATGAACCGCTTTTAATAGATAAATTGACTACCACGCATTATTTTTTGCTTTGCGAACATACACCTGTTTACACGCTCGGTAAAAGTGGAGATATAAAAAATGTTTTAATTTCTGAAGAGGAATTGGAGAAGAACAATATCGCTTTTTTTAAAACAAACAGAGGCGGCGATATTACTTTTCATGGACTGCAGCAAATTGTAGGGTACCCCATTTTAGATTTAGAAAAGATTTATACAGATATTGGTAAATACCTTCGCAACCTAGAAGAAGTTATTATTTTGACCATTGCACAATATGGCATAATAGGAGAGCGGAGTGCAGGTGAAACAGGCGTATGGATTGCACCTGGAGTTATAGGGAAAGAAAGAAAAATATGCGCTATAGGTGTACGTTGCAGCAGATGGATCACCATGCATGGTTTTGCTTTAAACGTGCACACAGATTTAAGTTATTTCAACAATATTATTCCTTGTGGTATAGTAAACAAGCAGGTAACTTCTATTGAAAAAGAGCTTGGTTTTACAGTAAATTATGAGGAAGTAAAAGAACGAATAAAGGAAAATTTTAAAAAAGTATTTGAACTCGAATATGCTACTGAAACCATTGCAGGGTTATAGCTTTTTGGGGTCCTTGATAATTTGAAATTTATTATCCTCTATTAACTCCCCATTTTCAAATAGTTCGAAGCGAAACCAACCAAAACGTATAAAATTTACTTTTTCTATGATAAGATAATCTTCTTTTATTTTTTTTAATTCGAATAGAAACTTTTCTG
>JANMFB010000217.1:0-6662 GCA_031377605.1 Ferruginibacter sp. | reverse complement strand
CTTCTTGGACAAGCATTGAAGGTAATTTACCTGATATGCCTATTCGTTGGGCATTGTTTAACCCTAATAATGCTAGCCAAGCATGTATAGCTACTGAGTTAGGTGTATGGAGTACCGATTTAATAAATGGTTCTAGTACTGTGTGGGGTGCAAGTAATACAGGTTTAGCAAACGTGAGGGTTAATATGTTGCAAGTAAGACAAAGCGACAAATTAATTATTGCAGCAACGCATGGTAGAGGATTATTTTACTCTGGCGTTTTCGCAGCCACTGCTGCTAATTTTAATGTAGCTTCACAAATTATTTATTCTCAACGTGAATTACTTTTTAGTAACACTTCCTTTAACAGTTCTAGCTTTGTATGGGATTTTAATGATGGTACTACATCTACTTTGGCTAGTCCACTAAAAAAATTCATAAATCCAGGAACGTACAATGTTTCTCTAAGTGTAAATGGTGGAGTGTCAACCAAAGTAAAAACGATAACCGTTTTACCCAAAAAAGGTACACCTTATAGCCCATTATTTGGAGGAAATTTTGAAACTAACCCCGGAGATTTTGCAAGTCTAACTATTAATGGTACCGACTGGCAAAGAGGTAATTCTATTATTTTTGGTAAAAATGGAACCAACAGTGGATTAAATGCATGGGTAACGGGTTTAACAGGCAATTATCTTGATAATAGTGAATCCTATTTGTTTGGTCCAAATTTTAATTTTAGCACACCTGGTATTTATAATTTTAGCTTTTATACAAAATATACTGTAGAAAATGGGTATGACGGATTAATGGTAGAGTATAGTATAGATACTGGTAAGGTATGGATTGCGTTAGGAAATTCAGTTCAAACAAATTGGTATAATTTTGCAAACACATCTGTTGGTGCGGCTTTCCCTGTAAACCAAGCCTTTTTTTCTGGATCAGTAGTAAACTATACCAAAAGTAATTTCGATGTATCTTTCCTTGCAGGTAACGCCAATGTTGCTTTTAGATTTGTTTTTAAATCGGACGGTAGTGTAAATGCTGCAGGAGTTGCAATTGATGACGTAGAAATAACGAGCCCTGTAAATGTATTACCATTAAGGTTTATCAATTTCGCCGCAACAAAGCAGGAAAAAAATGCTAAACTTATTTGGAAAACATCAAACGAACTCAACATAAATTATTTTGTAATTGAAAGAAGTTGGAATGGAATTGATTTTACCGACATAGGCACTGTAAATGCACAAAGCACTAATGGAAACGTATATAGTTTTGTAGATCCTTTAACCAATTTCAGTACATTGCCAAGCAATACTACTTTTTACCGGATTAAAGCAATTGATTTTAATAATTCCTTTAAAAGTACAAATATAGAACAGATAAAATGGAATGATAGCAAAAGCGATTTCACGCTTTACCCTAACCCATTCAGTACTTATTTTGAAATAAATACAAGGTTAAATATTTTAAAAGTAGCGTTAATTAATTACAGTGGACAAATTGTTTATGCTGTAAATAAGTTAGAAAGTAATAAGGTTTTATTACCACCCTTTATCGCCAGTGGAACATATATTTTAAGACTACAAACCGAAAACGGATTTTTGTACGAGAAAGTAATAAAAAAATAGGATTTGATTGTTCTTATTTAAATCAACAAAATCATTGATAGGTAATGTAGATTTTTTTTTTGCTGAAGAATGCTTTAACATTGTTCCAATCAATGTTACACAAAATTGGGACTATCAAAAAAGGTAAATAAATACTTCTATAACGAACTACACTCCCTGCATTTGTAATGCTGTACCCTATAATGAGAAATATAAGTGTTGTAAATATCATTCCAAATAAAATAAAATTATTCATGCGCCAATTTTCCTTCTTTCTAAAGAGTATCAATATGACAACAAGCAAGAGGTAAAAGCACATTTCAAGAGTAAGTAAATTTATCATCAAGCCTTTAAATTCAAAAGGAAGTGGCGAAAGAAATGAACGCCTAACTGCTGATGGGAATGCCTTTGCAAAGCCATTAATTGTTGGCGCTAATATTTCGTAATGATAATCTGTATTAGCTTTTCCAAGTGCAATAAATGAAGCCTGTCGTTCAGTAATTATTTTTAATGGATTGCTTTGAAGATTCAATTTTTCCATTATAAATAATCCGGCAAAGAAAGCCAATATTGCTACAAAGAAAATCTTTTGAAGTTTTATTTCGGATTTATAACTAATCATTAAAAAAACTGTGCATGGCAATAAAATAACAGCAATATAATTTCGTATAAAAAAAATAAGTAGAAAAGAAATAAATATTACAACTATCTTTTTTACAGAAACCCCTTTTAGTAAAGAAGAAAGAAAAGCATGGCTAAATATTCCCAAAGCTGTAAAAATGAATAAATCTTTATGAATGCCAGAACAAAAGTATAGGGTAGAAGGTAATAGAAAACAACCTACAATTATTGACATACTATGTTCTGGATAAATAGCTTTAAAAAATCTAAAGAAAGCTATGTTTCCAACAAATGCAATCATGTTGAACAATAAACAATTTACATAATAACTACCACCACTTATAATATTAAAAATACCTAGTATTTTTAGAATAATGTTTGGCCCTAGATCTTTCCAAAAAGATTTGCTTGTGCCAAAAACATCACCATAGGTTTCATAATTGGAAATAAAAATATCTGTAAAAAATACTTTTGGATGGTGAAAAAGATTATCAGTTTCTATTTTGCCTAAGTTATTATAGGCTATATAGTCCGAAGCACTATTAAATAAATGGATACTTACCAAACCTGTAGCAATTCCTGCCAAAACTTTTATGGTAAAAAGTGTAAACAAGGTTTTATTGTCTAAACCAGCATTTTGGATATACTTTAGTTTTGATATGCCATAAAAACCCGCAATAAACAATACCGTAAAGCGTATATATTCCACTTGATTAACTTTAAGATGTGGGAAGATAGTTAAAATAATGATTTTTATAAATTGCTTTTAAATAAATAGCATTTGTAAATTTGTAAAAATAAACAAATAGCTTCTCTAAATAAACACTATGGAAATAACGGCCCAAACAGCAGCTCAATTAAGAATAACAGCAGAAGAATTTGAGTCAATTAAGGAAAAGCTTGGAAGAACACCAAATTTTACGGAGTTGTGTGCATTTAGTGGCATGTGGAGTGAACATTGTAGTTATAAAAACTCCATCAAGTTATTAAAAACTTTGCCAAGAGATGGAGCAAAAATGTTGGTAAAAGCTGGAGAAGAAAATGCAGGGCTTATGGATATTGGCGATGGATATGGCGTTGTTTTCAAGATTGAATCACATAATCACCCGAGTGCATTAGAACCATTTCAAGGAGCTGCAACTGGTGTAGGAGGAATTAATAGAGATATTTTTACCATGGGTGCAAGGCCAATAGCATCGCTCAATTCACTTCGTTTTGGTAATTTAAACGAGGCAAAAACACAACATTTATTAGCAGGTGTAGTAAAAGGAATTGGTCATTATGGTAATTGCTTTGGCGTTCCAACGGTAGGAGGAGAAATTTATTTTGAAGAATGCTACCACACAAATCCACTTGTAAATGCTATGAGTGTAGGAATTTTAAAAAATGGTGAAACCGTCTCTGCTACTGCCGAAGGAGAAGGTAATCCTGTTTTTTTTGTAGGAAGTGCAACTGGTAAAGATGGAATTGGTGGGGCATCTTTTGCAAGTGCAGAAATTACAGAAGATAGCGTACAAGAACTGCCTGCAGTGCAAGTGGGTGATCCTTTTCAAGAGAAAAAATTATTGGAAGCGTGCTTGGAAGTCATACAAACTGGCGCTGTTGTAGGTATGCAGGATATGGGTGCAGCAGGCATTATATGCTCCACTGCCGAAATGAGTGCAAAAGGAAGAGCAGGTATGCGCATAGATTTAGAAAAAGTGCCTACACGGCAAAAAGATATGAAGGGTTGGGAATTATTATTAAGCGAAAGCCAAGAGCGTATGCTACTTGTAGTTCAAAAGGGAAAAGAAAAAGCAGTACTAGATATTTTTGAAAAGTGGGATTTGCCGTGCAGTGAAATTGGTGAAGTAACAACCGATGGTATGTTGCAATTTTTTATGAATGGAAATCTGGAAGCTGTTTTACCTGCAGATGAATTGGTGCTCGGTGGTGGCGCTCCTCAGTATACAAGGGAAACAAAAGAACCGGCATACATTTTAAAGATAAATGCTTTTGATATTTTAAAAATCCCTGTCCCTGAAAATTTAAAAGCTATAGCAGAAAAATTAATTGAAATACCCAATATTGCTAGCAAACGTTGGATATACGAACAATATGATAGTATGGTAGGAGCAGGAACGGTGAGTACAAATGCAGTATCAGATGCTGCTATTGTAATTGCCAAACCTACAAAAAAAGCATTGGCACTTACTACAGATTGCAATAGCAGGTACGTATTTGCAGACCCATACAAAGGAGCCATGATTGCAGTGGCAGAAGCTGCTCGTAATATTGTTTGTAGCGGTGGTGAACCTTTAGGAGTAACCAATTGCCTCAATTTTGGTAACCCATACGATCCCGAAGTATATTGGCAGTTTAGCAATGCCATTAAAGGAATGGGAGAGGCTTGTATAAAATTTGACACACCTGTAACCGGAGGAAATGTGAGTTTTTATAACCAAAGCCCGGATGGACCTGTCTATCCTACGCCAACTATTGGTATGGTAGGTTTATTAGATTCTGTAGATGATAGAATGACGATGAATTTTAAAAACGAAGGCGACATAATTTATCTTTTAGGCGAAAGTAAAAACGATATTAATTCATCTGAGTATTTGCATAAAATAATTGGAGAAGAATTTAGTCCTTGTCCTTATTTTGATTTAGATACAGAGTTTAATTTGCAAAAAACTCTTACAGTCATCATTAATCAAAAATTAATTCTTTCTGCGCATGATGTAAGCGAGGGCGGATTATTTACAACATTATTAGAAAGTGCATTTACCAATAACCTTGGTTTTATTGTTACTCAAAATGATATGGAAATTAGAACCGATGCATTTTGGTTTGGCGAAGCTCAAAGCAGGGTAGTTGTATCAGTAAGTCCAGCTTTAGAAGCGAAAATGATTGAGGCATTAAACGGAACTACTTTTGCCAAACTTGGCACAGTTGCAGCAAGCAGTATAAACATTGATGGAAATAATTGGGGTAATATTCAACATTGGAAGTCTACATATGATAATGCAATAGGTAAGTTTATGGGAAAGTAAAAGAATAATTTGGGGCTGTGGGCATTTTATCTTTTTTCATCATTTTTTCGCTGCTTACTTATAATTTTTTTTCGTTCCTCACAAATTGATTTTCAGCTAAGCAGCGCAGCCATTGAGCTGTAGTATTTTAACGTTGATTATGTTGGTAAAATTTAGGTTAATGTTCCAATAATAAAACAAACAAGTGGGATTCTAAATTTATTATTCGTAACATTTTTTATTTGAAAATTTATTCCAATGTCTACTTATTCTTTTAGAATTGATTTTGACGATTCCGAAATTTATATTCTTCAAGCAATGTTTATAGAATTAATTTAAAAATGCGACAAAGAACTTATTAATGGCGCTAAAGCGCCCTATTGGGCTCAAAGAGAAAATGCAAAAGAAATATTAGCTAAGTTATTTAATGTTGTTACTCAAATAAGTGGAAATACTTTTTTTCATTAGTTCCTAATCCACCTTGCACTGTAATAATGTGTAGATATGTGTATTAGCTTTTGTTCGACTAATACAAATAAATATTAAGCTATGCATACAAACACCTGCTCATTTTGCTAAGCCGAATATTTGCACTTGTGTCTGCTACCTTGTAAAGATTCACCGCAAAAGATTAAATATCGGTACACCAAGTAGTTAAAAGGATACTTCTATTCAAGTATCTCATTTACAGTGTAGTTAAATCTAAAATCTTCATTTGAAATGGTGCGTAAAAGTATTAAATGTGGTTTTTACTATTTTTTTTCGTTTTTACACAATAATCAGGATATAATAACGTTTTCATATGTTATGGAAGAAACTTTAGTATTTTATTTAAATCAAAAATTGATTCAAAACATTTGGTTTACTTGAGTTTACACATTTCATCCATCATTACAATATTATTTTTAATAAGTAAAAATCAACAATGAAACAATTGTTACATAAAGTCAAAAAAGTATTTTTCATTCTTACTCTTTTTACCATCAACTTGCAAGTTTTTGGGGCTATAGAACCAATTCCTACCGGCTCATTTATTGTTAATATGGGTGTGGTTCCTCAAACATATGGTAATGGAATAAAGCCATGGGGTATGATTCATGATTTGATTAAGAATTATCGTGTACAGGTTAAGTGGGTAATCAGCCAAACTAAATTAAAAGATGGTATAGACTTTACATACAATGGAACCGACTTTAGGGGTGGTACTTTTATTATTCCTGTAAAGTATAGAACAACCGCAGTAAATGCAAGAATTACATATTGGCAAACACAAGGAGTAGTTGGAATAACTGCGCCTACTGCATTTAATATTGACGTTACTTATAATTTGAAATATACTCCTAGGTGGACTTTCGATTTTCAAAATGGAGACATTGCATTAGGATTCCTAGATGAGGCTGGTATACCAAATGCGGAATTCCCCAAAAAACTACCCCAGGAA
>JANMFB010000031.1:0-5880 GCA_031377605.1 Ferruginibacter sp. | reverse complement strand
AAAGTTACTTTTGGTTGTGCCTTGCTACTATAAGCACCAACCCCTGCATTTATAATAAGTTCAGTTCCCCCCTTAAGTATATTAGCATTTTGCCCTATTAAATAAGATTGTATATCGAATCGTAAGCCACAAACTGAGACTTTGTTATTGCAAAAGTTTATCAAGTCATTTTCAGTAATTACAATGTCATTTAATAGTTTACTTAATAAGCACTGAGTCTTTGCAATATTTTCATTGGTTAAGCCACTTTGAAATTCTTTTAGATTTTCTTCAATTTTACCATTTCTTATATTATTTATTCTCAAACCTTGAGAAAATTGTAAAGTTAATTCAGTATCTATTTGGAGTAGCCTGTTTCTTGTATCTTGTAATACATTATAAAGGTTAATAATTTTTTCACTAGTAATGATTTTTTCTTTCGATTCCTTTTTCAAGAGATTCACATAGTTATACGCATTATTACAAGTAGTCTTGATACTATCTGATTTAACTTTCCACAATTCTCCCTTATACATTGAAGCAGGATTGATCGCTTTGTCTGCTATTGAATTATAAGTTTGAATGTTCGAGTTTGATATACTTCTATTTGAGTTTTCAAAACCCATTTCCAATGCATTAAACATTTTTATTTCTTGTTCATTATTGGAAGTGCAAGAAATTAAATAGAAACTAATTGTTATTGGTACAATTAACTTTAATGGGTTCATTACTTTTCTTTATATATGATTAAATACAAACTATGAAATAATGCCGCCTTTAAATAAAATGGAATGTTATTATTTTGTAAAATAAAATTTAGATAGAGATTGCTAATATCCCAATTTCTCAGTCAACTCCTTTCCCAACACTGGTAATTTTCTCCTATCCGTTAAAAAACTATTAAGCTGAGAAATTTCTTTAAAAATATAATGTTTGTCGGCAGCGCCTTGCAGGTAACCTGCGCCTGTACTGCCACCTGTACCTATGCGTGTTCCTATCATGCGACGTACCATGTTTATATGCCTATAACGCCAGTTGCCTAATTGGTTGTCTATTTCTAATAAGGTATCAAGTAATTGAAAAGGCAATTCCAACATGGGAAAGCCTCTGTAAATCATTATAAACAAAGCAGCTCTACATGCAGATGTACTCAATCCTCTTTCTTTGTTTTCAGTATCAGTAAAAAATATTCTTTCAAAATGTGCTATATTTATTTTTTCCGCATCAGCTAGTCCATCAGCATAAATATTTTTATAATCTTGCCAAAATGGATGCATCTCATTTGAAGAAATTGTATTGTAATTTTTCCAATTATTTTTGTCATCAAAAAAAGGCATCCGCTCTAACCATTTATTTATGAGCTCCAATAAGGTGCTTTCATTTTCTTCTTTTTTAATAGTATCAATATCTTTTTGTTGAAGTTGAGATGTGTAGTAGTCTTGTCCATGGCGTTGATCAAATTTTAATCCAAGCTTTGCTTCTATAATTTTAAACTGCCAGCTTTGGAAACCAGAAGCAGGACGCAACATATCCCTAAAATCTAAGAAATCCATTGGTGTCATCGTTTCTATAATATCTATTTGCTGAACTAGCACTTTTAAAATAGTAACCACTCTTTGCATACGATGCACAATTGTTTGTAAATCGGCAGAGTTATCGTTTAATTCATTTTTGCTCATAATAGCTGTTACTGAATCTAGTTCAAATAATATTTGTTTAAACCATAATTCATATGCCTGGTGTATTATTACAAAAAGCATTTCATCATGCGCAGGCTCTTTTCCTGCTTTAAAACTTTCGGGGGCTTGTGCCTCTAATATTTTTTCTAGTTGAAGGTATTCTCCGTAGTATACAGATTTATGCATGAGGTGTTGGTTAAAGTGTTACGAGTTACGGGTTATTGGTTAGGAGTTTTTTAAACTCCAATTTATGTCAATCTATAAATATTAATTTAATCTAAAATCTTATCTCTAAAATCTATGGTCTCGATACTTAATACAAATTACTTACTACTTCCAACTTTCCATTATCTTATCAACACCGTCGTCCCTTTCTCAAACATTTGCTTTTTTGCTTCTAGGTTAAAGTAATCTAAAGTCCATACATAAGTACCTGGCAATTGGGGTTCGCCTTTAAATTTTCCATCCCAGCGTTGGTTCCAGTCATTTGTATAAAAAACTCTTTGCCCAAAACGATTGTAAACGCTAAAAGATAAATCGGTTCCATTAAATTTTCTTATTGGTGATAGGAAATCATTTTTACCATCGCCATTAGGGGTAAATGCAGTAGGTACAGAAATAAAACAGCTAAAGAGTACTGATATTTTTTGTTTTGCTGTATCCTTACATCCATAATTATTGGTTGTTATTAATTCTGGAATAATGGTATAATCGTTAAATGGCAATTGCGTATAAAATTGCGAAGGAGGATTTTGTAAACTAGATGTATTGCCATTCAAAAATCGCCAATCCCAATTGATTATGGTACCTATTGTATTGTTAGTAAAATCTACAGCTTTACCAGGGCAAATATATGTCACAGCATCAAAGGCTGCATTCATGTAATTATCAAAAATGAAAGTTTGTTCACTAGTGTCAGTGCATACACCGTTGCTCACTATTAGTTTTGTAATAGTACTGGGTCCAAAATTTGGATAGGTAATTATTGGGTTTTGTAAAGTATTTATAGGTTGCGAAGAAGTTGTCCATTGCCAATTATTTACAGTATTTAAACCATTGTGTGTATAGTTTACGACGTTCTGCGCACAGCCATAATTAATGGTAAAATTAAAATCTGCATTCACTGTATCCTTCACTATAAAAGGAGCATCATCTGGCAAGACTGATTGCACATTGCATTCATCAAATAAAGTATTTCCATCTGAACCTACTTTTAGATTCACCAAAAAATTTCCTGCTATTTGCAACGAAGTTGATAATTGTAAAGTAATTTTTGCGGTTTCGCCATTTACACAATCTCCTGTGGCACCAGTAATGTTTACAGGGTAAGTTCCTGTTATAAAGAAATCACTTCCATCGGGCGCAATGGTATTACATTTTATTTTTTTAGGAAAAATAAGTTCGAGTGTTTGTGGAGTACATTTTGGTTTCGTTACACTATCCATGGGTGTAGGAAAAAGCGGGAATACGGTAAATTGTACTGCGTCATCTATTGGTATTGTTCTATCACAATTATCTTTCAACGTATTTCCATCTGTACCATTTTTTGCTTTAATTGTATATGTGCCGGGTGGTAATGGTCCATTCATAAAAAGTGCAATTGAATCTAAGTCAAATCCTGCTGCACATTGAAATGAATTGGCAGATACTGGGATTAAATTTGTACCACCTGGGCTTACTACTATAAAATCACTACCATCCAGTGCAAGGCTATTGCATTTCATTTTTTTATTGGTCTTTATTCTAATTTCGTTTCCATCGCATGGAGCAGATGCTCTAAGTAATAATGGATTTAATGGATCGGTAATGCTTGCAGTACCTCCACCAAAAGACAAAGAATACCCACTTTGGCTATCTGTGTAATGGCTTATTAATAAAATATATTCATGACCTACAATAATATTTGGAGATAAAGCAAATCTTGGAGCGTTTGCTGAAGGTACAGATGCACATTGAATATAGTTTACTCCTCCTGCAGAAGCTCCGGTTTGCCCAGAGGAACCAGACCAATTTCCCGAAATAATAATATTACGATTTGTTAATACTTGATTTGGATCCAATCCTGTTACATCATATAATTGCCAATCATAGTCATCAGTAGCCGTATTTGGAGTAAGTGTAAATGAGAAAGTGCCCGATGAAAAACAAGTAAACTTATACCAGTATGGATTTTTATTTTCATAATTAGCATTTGAAGAACCAGAACAACCTGGTACAAATAAACTTGCAGAACTACAAATGGGTACATTTTGTTGAATAAATGTAGTTGTGCCACACACAGGAAAAGCAGTTGGAGGAGTTTGTCCAAGGCTAGTGCAAGCTTGAGCAAAAGTGCTTTCTGTAGAGAGATAGCTTATTAAAAAAAGGAAAATACTTTTCATCAACTTCATTGCGCAAATTTATACATATATGATTAAGAAAATAGTTTATTAGTTGCACTAATATGATATTAAGATTACTTTAATAAAACCTTCAATATCACGAATACCTATAATTTTCGATTTGGAAAAATTGGTTATCCTCCGCTAACTTTTTGTTTTTGTTAATTTTATAGCATTTATTTATTTTATTCTCAAAATCACTTGTTTAACAGCGCTTCTCTTCGTAATTTTAGCGCTAATATGATGTTAACCATATTTAGCATAATAATTTTTATACTGCTTATTCGTTCACATCAAATACCAAATATTCAATAACTCATCATTCAAAGAAAATGGGAATCATTAAAGACAGGTTTAAAGCCAAGGCAGATTCGGTAGGAGCAGATATGAAAGCTATGCTTGCCGAGCATGGAGAAAAAGTAATAGGTGAAGTTACACTTGCGCAGGTATACCAAGGTATGCGAGGCATTACGGGGTTAGTAACAGAAACATCTTTGTTAGATGCACAAGATGGTATTCGCTTTAGAGGATACTCTATTCCTGAATTACAAGAAAAACTACCTAAAGCCCCGGGAGGTTCAGAGCCATTGCCGGAAGGCTTATTTTATTTAATGTTGGTGGGTGAATTGCCTACTGAAGAAGATGTTCATCATCTTACAAGTGTATGGCAGCGTAGAAGCCATGTACCCAATCATGTTTTTGCTACTATAGAAGCATTGCCTGTAAGTACACATCCAATGACACAATTTGTAGTGGCAATTATGGCGCTACAAACAGAGAGTCAGTTTGCAAAACGCTATGCAAAAGGCATGAACAAAAAAGATTATTGGGAAGCCACGTTTGATGACACGATGGATTTAATTGCACGCTTGCCAAGAATTGCTGCATACATTTATAGGAGAAAATATAAGCAGGGAGAACATATACAACCAAATGGCTTGTTAGATTGGTCAGGTAATTTTGCCCACATGATGGGCTACGAAGATGAAGGATTTATGGAGCTTATGAGATTGTACATGACAATTCATGCAGACCACGAAGGTGGAAATGTTTCGGCACATACTACACATTTGGTTGGGTCTGCATTAAGTGATCCATATTTAAGTTTTGCTGCTGGTATGAATGGTCTCGCTGGTCCTTTACATGGGTTAGCAAACCAAGAGGTAATAAAATGGATTTTTGAATTACGTGAGCAAATAGGAAGTGATGCTCCAACTAAAGAGCAAATCTCTGCCTATGTAGAACAAACCCTCAGTGAAGGAAAAGTAGTACCAGGTTATGGTCATGCGGTATTAAGAAAAACTGATCCACGTTTTACTGCCCAAATGGAGTTTGGTAAGAAGCATATGGCTGATGATCCTTTGGTGCAAACAGTTTGGAACATTTATGAAGCCGTACCTCCGATTTTAGGAAACAAAGCAAAAATTAAAAATCCTTGGCCAAATGTAGATGCACATAGTGGGGCATTGTTGGTTCATTATGGTATGGTAGAATATGAGTTTTATACAGTGTTGTTTGGTGTAAGCCGTTCACTAGGTGTTTTGGCAAGTCTATGTTGGGATCGTGCTTTTGGTTTCCCACTAGAGCGTCCAAAATCTATTACCAACGACTTAGTTAAAAAATGGCTGAGAGGTGAAGATAATGTTTGGGGAGATTAGTACAAAGTTTAAAGTTGTTGAATATTGTTGAAAAGTTTAAAACTCCGAAATTGTTTCGGAGTTTTTTTGAATGGTAAGTTTATAAAATTATATTTGTAATCTTTCTTGGGGGATTAGCTCAGTTGGTAGAGCGCTAGCATGGCATGTTATAGGTCATCGGTTCGAATCCGATATTCTCCACAA
>JANMFB010000026.1:0-8623 GCA_031377605.1 Ferruginibacter sp. | reverse complement strand
CAAAAAAGCAAATAGGGATCGCATCCATATACAGGTAACTCCAATTTAGTAGCTAACATCATTTCATATTCTGTTACATTAAAGCAAGCAAGGTGAGCCAAATACCCATAGGGAATTGCATTTTTGATTCGTTTTATAAGTCTTGGCCTTGCTAAAATTTTTTCTGATAATGATAAGTGAGAAGAATCATAGCAACTAAAAAAATGTAACCGTTGCCTTGCATGGTTACCTGTTATACCTGGCAGTAAATGCAAATAATAATCTATTATATCAGGATCAATAGGAGTGCTACTGATATAAATAACATGAGTTTTGGGCATTCTTAAAAGTAGCAATAAACATAAAAACCTTTCTTCATAATGTACAACGCCCTCTACTTTATTAAGAATAACATGGTCTAAAGAAAGGCTAGGAATAACTACCACAGTTTTAGGTGCCATTATATCATAAAATACAGCCTCATATTGTGCAGAAAAGTTTTCCTGTAATTTTTTGAAAATTTCTCTCTCGTATAAGTTCATTTTGTAAGATTGAGCTATTTGAGTATTATTTATTTTCACCAATTAGTTTCTTTAGCGAAACTACTTTTACTGTATTTCTAGAAATATGATTTAAAAAAGAATTTATCCTAATTGATATCATAGTTTCTCAGAAAAGTTTATACTTTTCTTAATAACAATAATTTATTTCATTTTTTCTGTTACTAGTTTCACAGCAACAACTAAAAAATGACATATTGGTTAAATTGAACTAGTTGCTACCACCTGCAAAATACTAGAATCCAAAAAAGAAGTTTACTAATATAAACAGCCGTTAGATGCATTTTTGAAAGCCAAGCTACATTTCACTTTACCAAAATCAAAAAAATATATTAAAAAACGGTAAAGAAAATTATTTATCGTAATATTGCAATATTATATTTATAGAAATGGGAGCTACAAATACAGAACACTTTACAGATAAGCAAAATCTTATAGCAACAATTGCAAAAGCACTAGGACATCCTGCCCGAGTCGCCATTATTGAATATTTGCTAAAAGTGAATAGCTGTATTTGTGGTGATATTGTAAACGAATTACCATTGGCACAGCCTACCGTTTCTCAACACCTCAAAGAGTTAAAAAATGCAGGACTCATAAAAGGAGAAATAGAAGGTAACTCCATTTGCTATTGTATTGACGAAAAAGTATTTAAAAAACTACAGGCCTACTTCGGCAACATTGCTACCAAAATGGAGATCAAAAAATCAAATTGTTGTTAATCACTAAAAATTAATAAAATGAAATTATCAGAAATTAAACATCACCTTGCAACAGCCGAAGCTGTAAATTTTAAATTACCAACAGGGGCTTTTGTTCCAGAGCATTTCCACGTTACAGAAGTAGGGCTTGCTACCAAACACTTTATTGACTGTGGCGGTGCAGAGCGTATTGAAAAATTTGTGAATTTTCAATTGTGGGATGCAAACGATTTTGAACATCGTTTAAAACCCAAAAAATTATCCAATATCATTGCATTATCTGAAGCTAAACTAGGCATTGGCGATCTCGAAATTGAAGTAGAATACCAACAAGATACTATTGGGAAATATGGTTTGGATTTTGACGGTATTAACTTTCTACTAGTGCCAAAGCAAACTGCATGTTTGGCTATGGATTCATGTGGCATTCCACCAGCAAAACAAAAAGTACCGTTAGCGGAACTAGAAATAGTTAACCAAACTTCTTGCACGCCCGGAGGAGGCTGTTGTTAAACCATGAAACAACAATTAATAAAATACAAGAAGCCAATAATAATTACTACATCAGTAATTGTTTTACAACTTATTTTTGGCTTTGATCCTAAATTTTGCATCATCAATATCATTTGGTTATTCGTATAAAATTATGACAAAGAAAAAAGTATTAGTGCTTTGCACGGGCAACAGTTGTAGAAGCCAAATAGCAGAAGGTTACTTAAGATATTTTGCAGGCGCTAAAGCTGCAATTTATAGCGCAGGTGTGGAAACACATGGCGTAAACCCAAAAGCAATTGCTACCATGCAGGAAGATGGTATTGATATTTCTAAACATACATCAAACAACATTGAGGAATACCGTAATGTTGATTTTGATTTTGTAATAACCGTTTGCGACAATGCAAAAGAGCGCTGCCCCTTCTTTCCTACTAATGCACAAAAATTTCATTATAACTTTCCCGACCCTGCAAAAGCAATAGGAACTGATGTAGAAATTATGGAACAGTTTGCACAAGTAAGACAACTGATAAAAGCATACTGTAAAAACTTTGTAGCAGCTAACTTATAAACAAGTAAGGCAGATTTAAAATGTATACTTTGCTTGAAACTTACATAAACCATAAGTTTCTGAATTGGCCTTAGATGGCTAACATTTTTTCATGAAGCTTTTTACAGTGATTATTTACGAAATAAAAAGTAAATAAAATTCTTACCCTTTACCTCCAATATCCTGGAACCCATACATAACCTCTTCTTCCCGCTCTCCAATAACCATCTACATATCCTTGGTAGCCGCCACGAGGCAGAGCCCAATAACCATTTCGTTGTCTATAACGACCTCGGCCACGAACATATCCAGCACTTACCCATACATGCCTAGGGGAAGGAGCTATCGGTCTTACACTTACAACTGCAGCAGGTCTTACAGATACTACTGCTGGGGAGCAAGCAGAAAACATTGCGGTTAAAAAGGATAACACTATAAAAACTGAATAATACTTTTTCATATCTTTTTTTTAATATGACGCTTCATGAGTTTATTAGTTTAAAAGAATGAAGAAAAAGCTATAAAAAATTTAGATCTAGTTGCTAATTTGTGAATGCAACGTTATATAAAAAAGCCTGTCATACAACAAGTCATTTTTAATTTTGTGTAATTAATTCTGTTTACTAGAATTTGCTTCCAACACTTACAAAAAACGTTCTCCCATCTGCAGGCAATGCACCTGGGCCTGGATAACCTCCCGCCCTTCTAGTAAAGTATCTTTTATCGAAAGCATTATTAATGCCAGTTATTAATTTTATGCTATTTTTAAACTTGTAAGAAGCGGTAATATCTGTAATTGTATAGCTCGGTATTAATCCTACTTGTGCATTTGCTGTGGAAATTTCTGTATTGTTCGCATCGCTGTAAGTTGCTCCCACACTACTCATTTGCACAGTAAGTAGCGCATTTTTATAACCAGCATTTATTCCACCTCTAAAAATTTGCTGTGGTGCATTCTCTACTCTTTTTCCCTTCGTTGTAGCATCTTTATGATCGCTGCTATATAAAGCATTTGTATAACTGTATGTACTAAATACACTTAACTCTACATTAGATTTTGGTGCAAAGCTGTTCAAAACATTCCACATAGCATATCCTTCAAAACCTTTGCTGGTACTTGCTCCTACATTGGTAACAAACCTATAAGTAGCTCCAGCAGGTGTTATAGCTCCTATCCTATTATTGTATTGCAAATAAAATGTACTCACATCAAACTCCAGATAATTTTTCACTTTCCCTCTATACCCAAAGTCAATATTATATCCTTTACCATCTTTTAAGTTTTCATCGATCACATCTGTAGATGGTGGCGCTTGCAAATTTGCGAATTGTATTGGCCTATATGCTTCTGTAGCATTTGCATAAAACTCCGTTTTTTCTGTTAGGTGAAACTCGGCTCCAATTCCTGCTAAAAAGATACTTCTTGCTCTTGTTACATTTTGTAATAATATGGGACTTCCTGTTGTGGTAAAACCATTCCTGCCCGATGCTGCACCTTGCAACCATTCGTATCTTACACCGGGGATAATAAGTAATTTTTTACTTAGCTTAAAAATATTCTCAACAAAAAAAGCTGCATTTTTAGAACTGAAGACGATATCTCTAGGGTACTCATTTATTATCCTTACATCGTAGTTGCTGCTCGTAGTACCAACCCCATCAGACTTACGAGTGGTTGTACCCCTGTATAATCGTACACCTGCAGATGTTGTGTTCTTTAATTTGCCGATTGTATAACTTGTCAAAATTCTACTTTCCAAACCATAATTACGATAATTATCAATATTTACAACCCTATTATTGTAAGCCAATGTAGAAGCATTAATGCTATCTGCAATGTTTATACTTTTTAAATAACCTACACTACTCCTATCTCCAATGGTACCAAATAATTTTGTGTTCCAAGTTGTATTTTCATTAATAATATAATTAGCAATAATAGCAGGCGTGGTCCATTTAATATCTATCCAATTTCTGCTGCGCAAACTCTGCTGAGCGTCATTTTGTAATTGTGTATCAGTAAGTCCTCCTGGCTGTTGGCTCCGAATGTGAGATTGCATTAATTCGGTGTTTACAGAAAACTTAGGCGTAAAGTGATATGTAAAACTACCATAAGCACTGTTGGAAAAAAACTTACTATTTTCTCTCCATCCATTTCCATTTTTATGATCGAAGAAACTGTAATAATTTATTTTTTTTGTTTTTCCTCCAACGGCATTATATGTATTTATCAACCCATTGCTTCCTATAGTTTGTTGGGTTTCAAAAGCCACCCGTTTTTTAATATCGCTACCATTGCGCAAAATATAATTTACCAAGCCTCCAAACTGAGGTCCGTATTGTAAAGAGCCTTGCCCTCTTACAATTTCTATCCGCTGTACTGCTTGTAGTTGTGGGTTATAATACGCTTCAGGATATCCAAATGGATCGGCAGCAATATCGTATCCATTTTGGCGCACATTAAATTCCCAGCTCCGATTAGGACTCAGCCCTCTTGTAGCGATACCAATTTGTAATCCGCTTGGGTCACTCTCCCAAATATGAATTCCAGCTACTTTTGAAAGTACTTGCCTCATATTATTCATACTCACATTACCCCTTACATTATCCATTACAATAAGGGTGTTTTTTTTACCTGCATATATATTTGTGCCAACAACTTCGGGCATTTGTTGGTAATCACTTTTACTATTTTTTCCAACTACAGTAATATCTTGTAAGTACTTTGTGGTTGCAATTGTATCCGTTGTTGTAATTGTTTGAGCTGTTAATTTGCCGCAGTATAAAACTAACAGTAGCAGCGTAAATCCTTTTGTAGACCCCATAATTATTTTTTTGCAAAAGTGCAACACACAACTGCTCTATACAACCGCAATCGGGAATTGTATTTACACAATCGGGAAAAGGTTTTTACCAATAAAGTCAAGTGTAAAAAAAGCAAAAATAAAAAATCGTAAAAATTTCTTCCGTCAAAATTGAATTCCGCTCTAGTTTTTTGGTGGTCTATTAATGGCTAATTGCATACTACAACTTATTCGTTTGCTAAATATGCTAGAAATACATTTACTTCGCAGAAAACAATAATATGAAATTTATTTTAGTTTTATTATTAGCCATGTTTATATTTTCATGTGCCAATACGGGTGGTTTCAATAAAGACAAAGCATTGTTTGAATCATCTGCTGTTATTACTAAATACAAAGCCATTGGAGATTTAAACGACTCCTACTTTACTATAAAACAAAATAACTTTTTTGAATTTTACATGCAGCTTTTTGATAGCATAAAGAATACTTCTTACCCTGGTAAGTACACTAAGAATGGAGACACTTTATATTTAAATTTTTACAATAAAGTAGCGGAGAACTTTTTAGGAAGCAAAGCGCTTATCAACCAAGAAAAAAAAGAGATAATTTTCTTTGATAAATATATAGGTGTAAAGAAAAAGCTGCTGTTTAATTAAGCATCATCACGCTGCACTCTGTTAGCTATATATACGCCAGATAGAATAATTGCCAAGCAAATTATTTGTTTCCAACCAAGTGTTTCACCTAAAAAAAGACCCCAACCTACAGCTACTGCCGGTATTGCATAGGTGACCATGGAGGCAAAAATCATTCCTGCACGTTTCATGAGCATATAAAAAATAATAGATGCAAAAGCCGTACCTAATACACCCAGTACAAAAGTGTATCCTGTAGCTATAAGCATTGGTTTGCTAAACATTTCGCCTTCAAAATAAGTAAGTCCATTATAACCATTTACAAAATATAGCACCACAAAGGCTGGTATCGCATTTAAACCCAAAGCAACAGCAGCTATATGTAAAGACGGAATTCCTCTTAAATATTTGCCTACCAAATTTACATTTACACCATACAAGAAAGTAGCTAGAACTACCAAAGAAACAAAAAGGATATTATTATTATTGCTTTCGTTAGGCTGTGAAAGAAACAATAAAATACTTCCTGCAAAAGATATACAAATACCAATTACTTTTATAGTAGATGTTTTACTATTAAAAAATAAAGCTCCTATTATAATCACAAAAACAGGAGTCAGTGCATTTAGCGAACCTGCTAGAGAAGAATCAATCTTAGTTTCCGCTATACAAAACAAGTAAGCTGGTAGTAAGCTACCCATTAAGCCAGAAAGAAAAACAGTAATGATTTTTTTGGGTGGAATTGATCTTATATGCCTTATACCAATTGGCAATAAGACTATACCCGAAAATATGATTCTCATTGAGGCTACTTGGTAAGCATTTAGGGCATCTAAACCCTTTAACATCAATATAAAACTGCTACCCCAAATAAAAGAAAGCGTTAGAAATATGAGCCAATTGGTAAATTTATTATTCAAAATAAGTTTTGGTGCAAAGTTGTGGGAAAAATATTTAGGAATGAAGTGTACCTTTTTTAAAATTAAAAGTCTTTCATTTGTAAATTACCTCACTTCTAAAACTAAAAACTATGGGCTTCGTAAAAGAATTTAAAGAATTCGCAATAAGCGGAAATGTTGTAGACCTTGCTGTCGGTGTAATAATCGGTGGTGCATTTGGGAAAATTGTCACTTCATTAATTGAAGATATTATTACTCCTTTACTTTTAAATCCTGTATTAAAGGCTGCAGGTGTAGATAAAATTGAAAACTGGGCTCCAGGCGGAATTTTCTGGGGCAAATTCTTGAATGCAGTTTTAATTTTTATTATAATAGCTTTAGTCATCTTTATGATGGTGAAAGCTATGAACAATATGAAAAAGAAAGCAGCCGCAGAGGCACCTGCAGCACCATCATCTACAGATGTATTGCTTACAGAGATTCGTGATGCGCTAAAAAAATAAATACCCCTAACAATAATATAAAAAAGATACACCCAATACGGTGTGTCTTTTTTTTAAATTTTTATTTACAAAACTATTTTATCAAAAAAAACGAAATCAAACAACAATGAAAATTTGTATCCTAGGATTATCGGTGGCATTATTTTTTGCTACAACTTTGAGCGCACAAACCACAAGCGATCAAGCAAAGAAAACTGCAGATGAAGCAGCTGCAAAACTCACAGCAGAAAAAAAAGACCAAAAGGAAGGTTGGACAAAAGCAGGAACCCTAAATCTTACCATTAATGAAGCAGGTAGAAATGACTATTGGATTAAAGGTGGAGAAAAATCTGCTATAGGAATACGAGGTATTGTGGATTATAATTTTGATTTGAAAAAAGATAAAATCACTTGGTTAAACTCATTGCGAGCAAGATATGGAGTAGCAAAGCAAACTTCCACAGGTAATAAGTTTCTTAAAAATGATGATTATTTTAACTACAATACCATTTATGGCAAAAAATTTAGTAAAAATTGGAGCTATGCCGGTTATTTTAGTTTAGAAACTCAATTTGACCAGTATTTTATGACACCTGGTTATATTAAATTTGGACCTGGCTTCTTGTATAAACCAAATGCTCATTTTTCAGCACTTATGTCGCCACTAATGGCCAATGTAACAACTAAATTTGCTCAGCCATTAAGAAATGTAAAAGCATTTGGTGTGGATTCTGCAAAAACAACTGCTTTTGGCTTGGGGGCTTTTGTACAGGCAAACGCAAACTACGATTTGGCAAAAGGAGTAAACTATAAATCTACTACAACGTTATATTCAGATTACTTGAATAAACCAGGCAATATTGTTTTTGATATGAACAACCTTTTTACTTTTACAGTGAATAAATACTTAGGAGCCACATTGTTATTAAATGCTAGGTATAACGATAATGAAATAGGCAAAATGCAATTACAACATGCTATTGGTGTTGGATTGAGTTATAAGTTGTAGAAATAGACCAGAGTCATAAAGCTCCTCCCGGCATACCCAATTGGAAAGAAAAATTGGAGCTAAGTTAATATCATTGGAAGCTCCGAAATAGTTGTTGCTGAAAGCATAATAAATATATACTTTTGTAAGGTTGCCATCATAAAGGCAACCTTACTTTTTTAAACAATCATTAGTGTGAGCATTAGCGAATCGTATCAAATAAAACTAGATGAATTTGAAGGTCCATTTGACCTTTTGCTTTTTTTTATAGAAAGAGATGAATTGGATATTTACAATATTCCTATTACAAAAATCACCAATGAATTTTTAGATTTTATTCATAAAGGAGAAAAACTAAATATCGAACTTGGCAGTGAGTTTATTTTATTCATAAGTACACTCATGCGTATAAAAGCTAAAATGCTTTTACCACGTAAAGAAATAGATGCCCAAGGAAATGAAATAGATCCGAGACAAGAATTAATAGATAAAATTTTAGAATATAAAAGATTTAAAGAAGCATCTGC
>JANMFB010000016.1:0-7101 GCA_031377605.1 Ferruginibacter sp. | reverse complement strand
TGTGTTCATTTTCTTTATTATGGATGTTCCTATTTTCCCATCTACGGTAAGTCCAGTCTTTTTTTGATAATTTTTTATGGCAGTTACAAGTGCAAATGAGTCCGCATTTAATTCCAATATAACACCAGATTCACCTAACCGTTTTCTCAATGATTTAATAAATACTAAAGAATCTTTGTAAGGAAAATCTACATAAGTATAAGAACGATTATCCATACTATCTACAAAAAATTTAATACCGCTTTTTAGATCTTTGTATCCTTTATGTTGCGGTTGTACTTTTTCTAAAACAGAATCCAACACTTCTCCATCTTTTATTTTATTAATGTTTGTAGCAAAAAAATTTTTGTATTTTGACGTATCGTTTTTCCAAGCAATACTATCAGGTAGTAACCTCCCTTGTTTCAGATCGTTCAATATACCCACGAGGGCGTCAGTCATCATCAGTTCTGCATTGCCCCACATTATTTGTGTTGCCTTATTTAGAGAATCATTTTCTAAAATTGAATGTATATTTTTAAGTTTTGTGTATGTATAATCTTCTTTGTAAAGTCCTTGCAGTATGGCTTTGTCTAAATAAACAATAAGCGATCTGGCTTGTTTGGTCCATATTTTTTTGTTACTCCAAATTGGTTTGTATTCATTTTGTTTGTAGTAGCTTCCCAAAACATTATAGCAAGAAAGAGAAATACTGTCATTCAGTTTTTGCTTTTTTGTGTTATCGTCAGAAAAAACATTTGCTATATATAAACTGATAGCATCATTTATGTCAGCTGCTTTTACAATCTTTTCACTTACTTGCTCCGCTTTTTTATTTTTGCATGATACAAAGCATACCAATAGAAACAAGAAAAAAGTGCATGTACGATTAAAATACTGATACATAGTAAATGCAATATTAGATTTATTTTATGTTTATCATAAACCAATATAAAATAAGTTGATAAAATGTTAACAGCTAAAAACTGTCACCAGCTTATAATTATCCGTTAATTTTGCCTAGCACTTATAGTCTAAAAAATTGATTACTAACCCAAACAGGACATAGAAAATGAAATATTACATTATTGCAGGTGAAGCAAGCGGTGATTTACATGGCAGTAATTTGATAAAAGAATTACTCAAAAAAGATAGTTTGGCAAATATTAGGTGCTGGGGTGGAGATAAAATGGAAACCGCAGGTGCTACTTTAGTAAAACATTACAGAGATTTGGCTTTTATGGGATTTACAGAAGTAATTAAAAATCTTCCTACGATACTTAAAAATATAAAAGCATGTAAAAAAGATATAGAAACTTTTGAACCAGATGCACTAATACTAATAGATTACCCGGGTTTTAATATGCGAATTGCCAAATGGGCAAAACTAAAAGAAATTAAAGTCATTTATTATATTTCCCCACAAATATGGGCATGGAAAGAAAAGCGGGTACATGCTATAAAAAGAGATGTTGATAAAATGCTTGTTATTCTTCCATTTGAAAAAGATTTTTACAAGAAATATGATTTTGAAGTAGATTATGTAGGGCATCCTTTATGTGAAGTAATAAACGACTGGAACAATGCTAATAAGGACATCCAAAAAGAAAATATTGTAGCCTTATTACCCGGCAGTCGCAAACAAGAAATTTTAGTAAAACTTCCTATTATGCTTTCCGTTGCAAAGCATTTTCCTACGTTTGATTTTGTAGTGGCAAAAGCACCAGGCCTCGAGGATAGTTTCTACGAAAATATATTGCAAACCTATACTAACGTTGGCTCTGTAAGCAATGAAACCTACTCATTGCTTGCTAAATCTAAAGCTGCATTGGTAACTAGTGGTACAGCTACTTTGGAAACAGCTTTGTTTAATGTGCCAGAAATAATTTGCTATAAAGGTGGAAAAATATCTTACGAAATAGCCAAAAGACTTATCAAAATAAAATTTATTGGCTTAGTAAATTTGATAATGGATAGAGAAGTTGTGAAAGAACTTATACAGGATGAGTTAAACGAAAAAAGATTGACAGAAGAACTTACATTATTGTTGTACGATGTGGCTAAGCTAAAAAAATTGTCTACAGATTATGATCATCTTTCTAATTTATTACAAGCAGGTGGCCATGCTTCTACAAATGCTGCTACAATAATTTATAAATACTTAAATACTACTTTGTAAAAAGCCTTACAGCAATTACAATCAATGCAAAAAGAAATAATAAAATAGAAATGCGATTAATTCCGTGCATGTATTTCATCCACTGTGTAGATGTATCGTTTGGATCCCTTTTTACAATATATAAGTACTGACCAATTTGCTTAAGTATTCCCATAGTGTTAAAATTATTACATTTATATTAAAAATACGTAGAAAAAAAACTTTTGGACTTTCCTAAACGTATATCAAAATACATTAAAACATAAAAATGAAGAAATTATTATTTATCCTATTAGTATCTGTAACAGCATTAAGTTGTGATGCTCAAAAGAAGAAAACAACAACTGCAACAAAATATACCGTTGTAAAAACAGATGCTGAGTGGCGTAAAATGCTTACACCAATTCAGTATGAGGTTACAAGACAAAAAGGAACGGAAAGACCTTTTACGGGTGTTTATCACGACAACCATGCGGCAGGAACTTATAACTGTGTAGGTTGTGGCTTGCCTTTATTTAGTAGTAATACGAAATTTGATAGTGGTACAGGATGGCCAAGTTTTTGGCAAGGCATTGCACCTAAAAACTTAGAAGAGAATACGGATTACTCAGCAGGGATGAGTAGAACAGAAGTAAACTGTAGTAGATGTGGAGCTCATTTAGGGCATGTATTTAATGATGGCCCAAAACCCACAGGATTGAGGTACTGTATGAACTCTGCTTCCCTTACATTTGTGAAGAAATAAATACAGCTTTGAAAAAAATTATAGAAAAACACCCCTTAGCAATCAGGTGGCTACATTGGATTAACTTTCCGCTCCTGACAATTATGATTTGGAGCGGAATGCTTATTTATTGGGGTAACGATGTATATAAGCTTGGATGGGGAAATAAAACTTTGTTGAAGTTTTTTCCTGATTCATTTAACAAAGCACTCAACATTCCTTATAGACTTGCAGAAGGAATGAGTTTACATTTTGTTTTTATGTGGTTTTTCGCCATCAATGGCGTTATATATTTTTTATACCTACTTTTTTCTAAAGAATATAAATTGATTTTCCCTCATAAAAAAGCATTGAAAGAAGCCTGGCTGGTAATCTTACACGATTTACATAAAAAAAAGGGATTACCTCCTCAAAAAAAGTACAATGCTGCTCAAAGAATAGCCTATTCAGGAGTAATTGTGCTAGGTTTTGCAATTATCATTACAGGTGTGGCTATTTACAAACCTGTACAGCTACACTGGCTTTGTTATGCATTGGGTGGATATGAATGGGCACGCATTGAACATTTTACAATTACTATTTTATTTTTCTTATTTTTCCTTGTACACATTTTACAAGTAATCATTGCAGGCTGGAATAATTTTAGGGCCATGGTAACTGGTTTTGAAGTACTGAAAGAAGAAAAAATTTCATCCACAGCAAAAGAAAATATCCATGAATAGTAACGTAAAAATTGTTCCGGAATATATCTTAAGAAGAAGAACTATATTATCTTTTCTACTTTTCTTTTTTTGTATTGCTATTGCATTGTTTTCATGGAATCGTTTACAACATCAACCAAAAGTAGATAATGCATTGGCTCCACTTCGCAAAGGGCTTGAAGTAAATGAATGGTTGTTTTCGCATATGTTTAGCGATGGAAACTTATCTAGGATATATGCAAAGAAATTTGCTGCAGCACGTGTAAGGGTAAACGGAGATCTTGGGTTAAAAAACAATTCAGATACGGCCAATTGGAAATTACAACTCATTAAAAGTAATGGCGACACTTTAAAAATTGGCTTAGAGGAAATAAAGGCTCTACCAAAAACAACCATCACTTTCGATTTTAAATGTATTGAGGGCTGGAATCAAATTACAAATTGGGGTGGTGTACGTTTTAGCGATTTTATAAATAAATATGCCCTTACTGCACAGTCGCAAATGAAGTATGTAGGCATGGTTACACCTGATGGCGCCTATTATGTAGGTGTAGATATGGCTAGTATGATGCACCCTCAAACCATCCTTGCTTATGAAATGAATGGAGCAACTTTACCCTTGAACCAAGGTTACCCTCTACGCTTAATTATACCTGTAAAGTATGGCGTAAAGCACCTAAAACGCATTGGTAATATTTTCTTTGCCAATAATAAACCCAGGGATTATTGGCATGAGATAGGGTATGATTACTATTGTGGAATGTAAGTGGAGAAAGTAGTAGGTAATAAGTAATAAGTATTAAGTAGCAGATTTTTTATGTTAGGTTTATAGAATGAATAATCTCTTTCGTTTTTGGATGGGTTTGAAGAAATTAATTCAATCAATTGAAACTTGATAATTGGATTTGCTACAATAATTTTATACCATCATTCTCAAAAGCTATTTTTCTTTCTCTGTATAAATTTCCAGTTGTCATTTTAAAGGTTTTTTTGCTCATGCTAAAAAACAAGTAAATATCTTCAGGATTAGATTTATCGTTGTAAGGCAAAAAGCCATTATTTTCATTTAGCAATCTAAGTACTTTATCCGCTTCTCCTTCTACCCTTGCATAACCCATTTTACCTGCTACAACATCTATTTTATTGTCGGTAGAAATTTTTTTTATGAAACCCTTAAATTTATCGCCCACTCCTATCGTTCTATACACTTCATTAAAATGCAATACCCCGGTATGTTCATCGTTTATGATCATTACATAGCCAATATCTGTTCTACGCAGTACAATTAAATCTACCTCATCGCCTTCTTTTACGGTAAGATTATCATTATTTAAAAACTGCTCTACCCGCTCTGTAGCAGCAGCTCTATTTGTTTGGTCATCTCTATAAATTTTTACAAGGTATTCCCCTTTGGCACGCATGCCAATTATTTGTTGGCTTTTTGGAACAAACAAATCCTTCATTAGTCCCCAATCCAAAAAAGCTCCTTGTTCATTTACAGAAACACAAGTTAGTTTTACAAACTCACCTACTACTCCAAATGCTTTTTGTGTAGTCGCTATGAGCCTTTCTTCTCCATCGTGATATACAAAAACATTAATTTCATCTCCTTCATTTAAGGATGCTGGGGCAAATCTTTTAGGCAACAAAATTCCTTCTGCACCATCATCTAAATAAACGCCAAAATCTACTTTACGTAATACCTTCATTAAATTATAATCACCTGTTTTTATCATGATTGGCTGTATTCTTTCAATAAAGATAGAAAAGAAAATACAAGTTGGTTTTAAAAGTTATGGGGTATTGTAATTTGTAGGTTGTAAGTATTAGGTACGAAAAGAAAACGAGGAATAACAAATAGTGCAACAAAAACTCAATGCGCTTTAATAGAAAATAATATTGGCATTTGAACACAAATATCAAATTGCGTATAGCTATTGCAAAATAAAAAAATATTATTCTACTATTTGAGTAACTTTAAGTAATAAAATTCCTATCATTTAAACAACATAAAATGAAAATAGCTTTTCATGGTGCTGCAAGAACTGTAACAGGTAGCAAACACCTCATTACTTTAGATAATGGAAAGAAATTATTACTAGACTGCGGCATGTTTCAAGGCATGGGAGACGAAACTGATGAACTAAATGAACATTTTGGTTTTGAGGCAAGAGATGTTGATTATGTAATACTTTCTCATGCGCATATTGATCATTGTGGCCTTTTACCTAAATTAGTAAAAAATGGTTACAAAGGCAAAATTTATGCAACTCCTGCTACTATAGATCTTGCGAGCATTCTTATGGAAGATAGTGCAGGCATTCAAGAGAGTGAAGCTAAACATGTAAACAAAAGGTTAGCAATACAAGGACTGCCACTAATAAAGCCTCTCTACAACAAGGACGATGCACTTGTAGCGGCAGATTGTTTTGCAGTGGTGCAATATGATGAGTGGTTTAAAATTGATGAAGAAATTGAATTTTGTTTTAAAGATGCAGGGCATATCATTGGTAGTGCATCTGTAAGTGTACGTATTAAAGAAAAGCAGCCTGACGGAAATGAAGGTAAAAAAACAACCCATATTTGTTTTAGTGGAGATGTGGGCAGGTATAAGGATATGATATTACGAGCACCAGAAAGTTTTGACCAAGCAGATTATATTTTATTAGAATCTACCTACGGAGATAGTTTACATGAACAATTTATTTCATCTACAGATATGCTGTTGCAATGGATACAAAAAACATGCTTGCAAAAAAAAGGAACACTTATTATACCTGCTTTTAGTGTGGGTCGCACACAAGAAATTTTATATGCCCTTAATCAATTAAGCTTGGAAAACAGATTGCCAAAAGTAGAATATATAGTAGATAGCCCATTGAGTATTAAAGCTACTAACATTGTAAAAAAATACCCTCAATATTTTAATGATGTCATACAAGAAGTATTATTGAAAGATGATGATCCATTTGGTTTTCCGGGGTTGAGGTTTACAGAATCTGCAGAAGAATCTAAGCGACTAAATTTTAAGAGAGAGCCTTGTGTAATTATCTCTGCAAGCGGAATGGCAGAAGCAGGCAGAGTGAAGCACCACATTAGCCGCTGTATAGAAAGTAGCAGAAACAGCATTCTTTTTTCGGGATATTGCGAACCAAGATCACTTGGCGGTAAGCTTAAAAATGGCGCCAAGGAAGTACGAATTTTTAGCCAATGGCACGATGTGAATGCAGAGATAGGAGAAATGAGGAGCATGAGTGCTCATGGGGACTATGCAGATTTACTTCGTTTTATGGAATGCCAAGATGCAAGTAAAGTAAAAAAGGTTTTTTTGGTACATGGAGAATATGAAAAGCAACAAAAATTTACTAAAAGGCTTATTGATAAAGGATTTCTAAGTGTAGAAATACCTCAAAGGCATGATGAGTTTAGGCTAAGTTAATGATTGTACTAAAATGCTTTAAAATATTTGGTTGTAAAAATAGATATCTATATCTTTGCATTCCGAAAAACGGAAACGCCGCGTTGGTCAAGGGGTTAAG
>JANMFB010000392.1:0-4490 GCA_031377605.1 Ferruginibacter sp. | reverse complement strand
GAGAAAGGATTAAGATACCCTAACTCGGAGAAACCAAAACCAAACGCTGCAGAAATTGGCGGTGATGATGTGCTACCAGGCACTTATAAAATTGTTTTTACTTTTAATAAGGAAAAAGATTCTAGCTACATAACTATAAAGCCAGATCCAAGAAAGCAGGACAATACAGCGATTTTAGCCTCACAAAAAGTACTTACTACAAGATTAAAAACTGCGGCAGCAAAACTCACAGAAGGTATGGATCAACTTGCGGATGCGACAGATATTGTAAAAAAATACGACGTTACATTAAAAGATATTGAAACCCCAATTGCCGATAGTATTCGCAAACAAAGTAAAAAAATTACTGAGCAGATAAAACAATTGAGAGAGTTTGTAAATGGCAAAAAAGTAGAAAGGCAAGGCTATGGCCAACTACCCGAAGAAACAGTAATGACTAGTTATGGCGAAGCTATGAGTAACTTAACCGATAAAAATACTGTGCCATCAAACCAAGAAGAATTACTTGTAAAAAAAGCAGAAGATAAAATTACTCAAGCCATCAAAAAAATAAACACATTCTTTGACAATAAATGGAAAGCTTACCAAATGTTAATTGAAAACAATAAAGTGAATTTGTTTAAGGAGTTTAAGCAGTTGTAGTATGTGTTGCCATGAATGCAAAAATAGAATACAAATAATATTAGATTATTAGTGCATTCGTGGCTAATAAAAAATAAAACATGACTAATATCCCCTTCCAAACGATAGACTGGACAAACGTAGAAAAAACAGAACACAAAGGTGAAACAGGAACTGCATTTTGGCAAACACAAATCTTTGATGGGATTAGGGTACGAATTGTTGAATACACTGCAAACTATCTAGCAGATCATTGGTGCCAAAAAGGACATATTGTTCACTGCCTCGATGGAGAATTTATAAGCGAATTAGAAAACGGTGAGCAATTCAGATTATCAAAAGGAATGACTTATGTTGTTTCAGATGATTTGAGCTCCCACAGATCTGTTTCGCACAATGGAGTGAAACTATTAATTATTGATGGCGAGTTCTTGCAAATAAATAATTAATTTTATAGAAAGCTATACACTTCCCAAAATTAATATCATGCTTAAAATATTATGCTTATTGTTTGTTGTTTTACAACAGTTGCAAGTAATGGCCCAAGTAAAATGGATAAATGTAGATAGCGATTTTAGCCCTTTGCCAAAAAAATTTCATGTTTACAAAACAACCGATAGTTTAGATGGAAAACCTTTTGTGGCTTATTATGCAGAGGCAGATTTAAAAGACAAAGACTTACAATTTACAACCGATAGTACTTTTAAAAGACGGTTGACCCCACAACAATTCTATCAAAAAAACAACCAACCTTTACTTGTTGTAAACGGAACATTTTTTTCATTTAACACAAACCAAAATTTGAATGTATTGATAAAAGATGGGGAACTACTTGGTTACAACATTCATACTTACGCTGGCAGAGGAAAAGATACACTTACTTACACCCACCCACTGGGAAGTGCCATTGGTGTTACAAAAAAAAGAAAAGCTGATGTTGCATGGTTGTTTACCGATTCTTCTAGCAAAAATGTTTATGCTCTGCAACATGCTTTCCCTCTTAAAAAAGATTCTTTAAGTAATTTTGATTTTGCTCACGCCAAAAAATATGCTGTAAATTCAACAAGTTCAGCTACAAAAAAAAATGGAGATTTTAAAAAATGGAAGGTAAAAACTGCCATTGGTGGCGGGCCAGTTTTGCTACAAAATGGTGAAGTAGCTATAAGTAATAATGAAGAATTAAAATTTGGTGGTAAAGCTATTAATGATAAACACCCTCGAACTTGTATGGGCTATACAAAAAACGGCAAACTAATAGTGTTGGTGATAAAAGGCCGATACCCCGATGCAGCTGGCGCAACCCTTACACAAGAAGCACAGTTACTAAAAGAACTAGGGTGTGTAGAAGCTATTAACCTTGATGGAGGTGGCAGCAGTTGCATGCTTATAAACGGAAAAGAAACGATAAAACCCAGCGATAAAGAAGGAGAAAGACCTGTGCCAGGGGTGTTTATTATTAGAAATTAATTTTACTGATTACAGAAGAAGACAAGGATTGAATTCGTTTTAACAGTTACCTGCATTGACATTTATTCCTTTATGACCCCAAAACCTATACAATAAAATTCAATTTATCCTCGCTCTCAGTTTCTCTTTCATTTAAAAGAGACTGCTGTAAGTTTTGCTCAAAAACATTTACATTTTTAATGATAATAATAAGCAAAACTAACGCGGCAATTTCTATCAAATTAACTACAAAAGATAATTGAGTAGATATCAATAAATCATCTAAGGAATTACTATTAAAAAGTCTTGTGCTAATATTTGTACCAATATTATTAATTATCCAAAGTGTCCACCACAAGCCAAGTATGGTTGGCTTTTTATACGTAATTAGATTATCAGTAGCCTCTTGCGTTTTCACCCATATTTCTTTCATAATGGTGAATGGGCGAACTAAATTTATAAATGGAACGAACCAAGCCCCAGCAGCCCAACCCTCTGTAAATTCTGTATAAGCCCTGGTGCTCATAGAGAGATTAAAGTATGCTCTTCTAAACCACATTATAAAAAAGACAATACACACTATGTAAATAAAAATATTGGAGTACACAATTACTTGATGCCTCAAATCATTTGCCTCGGCCTCTGCTTGTGTATAATTACCATTTTCTATTCTTTTTAGTAAATTATATTGTAAAAAAGTAGAGAATAATAATGCAACCTGAGTAATACCAAGCACATAAAATGCAATCAAACTATTTTTTGCTCTTTGAGCATTATCAGAAAGTATAATCATCATTAAATGTACTTCCAACAAACTTATGCGCAAAATGAATTTTATACATTACTCAAATTAAAAGATCCCGATATGTTTGCCAAAACGAAAACCAAAAAATTTATAACTCTCATTCGCCTCAAAGCTTTATAATACTTTATATCACAATATTAATTTTTAAATCAAATGAACATTACATTTGATTTGAAGGAAAAACTATTGCTTTCTACTTAAACATTCTCCAAAAAACTTTACTCCCTATTTTAATAACACAAAAAACTATTCCTCCTCATCGTTGAGCAAGCCTATCTTTAAAGCATTTTTTATAAACTGCTTTTGGTAATGCCTATTGCGGCGGTTCTTTTTTGCATCTGCTCTTTGTGCGTTACGCTTATCAACCACTATTTCGCCTAACCTATTTAGGTCATCTAACTTTGTAATATCATTAGGAGAGTTTCTTTTCGGCATTCTTTTTTACAATTTATTAATGCGCAAAATCCATTTCATAATCTCCTTTTATTCTTTCCATACTCGGGTTAAAATAGCCAAATTTTAAATTAGGAAATTCCTCTCTTATCAATTCCATCATTTGTTTTATGCCCATGCACTCGCCGGTATCTGTTACATTTATTTTGCCTAAATACCAATCAGGATCTATATTAAAATTGCGCCATTGTATCATATTGAGGCCAGTATCTTTTATTAGTTTGCTCAGTGCCTCGTATTCCGCTATACTATCCGTCATACCAGGAAAAACAAAATAATTTATACTAGTCCAAGCTCCAAAACTTTTGGCCACTTTTAAGCTCTCTATAATATCTTCAAACTTGTAATTATTTGGTCGGTAATATGGATTATAAATTTCTTCTCTTGCTGAGTTTGTACTTACACGAATACTCGTTAAACCTGCTTCGCACAAAGCTTTTACCGCTTTTGGCATACTACCATTTGTGTTAATATTTATGCTACCTTTTTGAGTATGCTTTCTTATTTCTAGTATAGATTCTCTTATGGTTTCCCACATAAGCAATGGTTCTCCTTCACAGCCTTGGCCATAACTAATAATAGGAAAAGGCGCAGTCTCCAAATGCGGTACAGTAAACTCTACAATTTCTTCTGCAGTTGGTTTAAATGTTAGTCTATCTTGTGTACTCACAATCGTTTCATCGCTCGGCTGAAAAGAAATACAACCAATACAATTTGCATTGCAAGCCGGTGATACCGGCACCGGGCACTCCCACCGCCCTAGCGATAAATTTCTGGCTGCTGGGCATGTGTACGTCATGCAACAATTCTCCATTAAATGTTTTACCAATCTATTGTTGGGATAAGCCTTTAATAAATGATCTGTACCAATTTCTATTTCATCATCGTTGTAACCTTCGCTTTCTTGCCTTATGTCCTTCTCTATTCTTGTTGCAGGCACATACAACTTATCATATTGCCAACCTGCAGCCGTGTAGCAAAATAATGGAAGCGTAGGAGCATCTTCGGCAGTCTCGTATGCCGCTATATATAAACCTGTATGTGCAGGAGGAATAAAAGCGGCCACAGCCCATCCTTTTTCACAAATACGCATCTCCCCTGTTTTCACATCTATTCCAATTCCTTTTCGTCCTGGCAGTTCGTACAACTGTCCACCTTCGGGTAG
>JANMFB010000358.1:0-8812 GCA_031377605.1 Ferruginibacter sp. | reverse complement strand
CTTGTGTTTACAGAGCTGGTTGCTTCATTGCGTGCTTGAGAATTACCGTAAGTGTAAGCAGCATTAAACTGTAAGCCATTTTTAGTTTGCTTTTCTACTTGTACTGTAAAGTTGTAAGCATATCCTTTTGGTCCATCAGTATTTTTAATTAAAATGATATTACTATAAGGATTACGAATAGCAGCGGTTGTACCGTAGCTTCTGAAAATAAATCTAGAAGGTACAGCAGTTCCTGTTGCATTTGAAAAATTATTTACATCTCTCACATCCACACCTGTTGTTTTAAGACCAGTGTTTGGTGCAATGTTTACATTTTGCCAATCCACTTCATTTATGTTCTTTGTGAAATTTAATTCAGTAGTAACAGTCCAACCTCTTCCTAATTTCTTGTCAGCAGCTAAAGATGCTTTCCAAACAGCTGGCAATTTAAAATTCTTAGCTACTAAATTTAAGTCTCCTTGAGGTGTAAGCAAGTTAGCAGGCAATCCAAAATCTGCTTGTGTATATTGGTTGTTAACATCTGGTCTAAATTGTAATGCAACACCAGTACTTGATGTCAAGCCACCATTATAATTTCCGTTTAATAAACCCCCATTACTAAAAGGAGTAATAGCTGAAATAGCTGTACCTACTGAAACATTTAATTCACCTATTAGGTTTCCTGCATTAGCATATATACCTCCAGGCCAAACCAATGGTGTTCTTCCTGCAAAGATTCCTACACCACCTCTTATTGTTACTCCTTCGTCGTTTAATTTATATTTGAATCCTAATCTTGGGGAAACAATCCAACTTGGCTTAAATCTTTCGCCACTTACTGCTCCTTTTAAATCCCATGAATTAGCAATAATTGCTCTAGCAGTATCATTGAAAAATTTGTCAGCAGGCGCTGCCGTTGTAAAAGATGTTTTGTCTGCTCTCAGGCCTAGTGTAAGTGTGAAATTATCATTTACTTGTATATCATCATTCACAAAGAAACCCACACGAACCGATTTAAAATTAGCAGCTGAATTCACATTCTCATCGCCACCTTTATTTCCTGGGTCAACAAGAGAGTAAGACCTACGGTATGCGCTAGGAGTTCTACCTAATCTGAAAGCTTCTAAAGGACTTAGCTGAGGAGCAAATCCGTTTGATGTGGCAGGCAAAGGCCCTAAAGGGGCATATGTATAAGCACCGAAGTTTCTGTTGATAAATAAATTGTAAGATTTATTCAAATCAATATCGGTACCCACAGTAAGTGAATGCTTACCAGCATAATATTTAAAAGCATCGTAAAAATTAAAAATACTTTGCTTCAGTACATTTGCAGTAGAAGATATTTCCGAACCAACATTGTAACTTGGACCACCATTGTAAGCACTAATGAAAATAGATGGGAATGGGTTTCCTGTAAATCCTCTATTGTCGTTTACATCAGTTAATGATATTCTAAATTTGTTGTTTATTTTATTGGTGAATTTACTATTCAATTCAATGTTGCCAGAGTTTGTAATATTAGGGAAAAACTGTGAACCGTTTGTAAAGTTGATTGAACCAGTAGATCCATTGTATGTACTTCTACTCGCATTCACTCTTTCGGCTTTTGTATAACGATAACTGGCAGTTAACTTATGTTTAGTACTTAGGTTAAAATCAAACCTTGAATTTAAATTTGTTCTGTCAATTTTATCTTCGTTGTTTAACCAATCACCTGGATCGTATCCATAATTAGTTTTTAAGATATCCACTAACTTATTTACTGAATCAGCAATGTTTGCTGGTCCGGTGTAAGGTTGCGGACGGTTATCTCTTTGTTGTTCTGCATTTACAAAGAAAAAGGCTTTGTTTTTCAACATTGGGCCTCCCAATGTAAATCCGTAAGTTTTATTTGTAAAATCAGGATAGCTTATTCTAGGATTTGTTCCTAAGCCCCAAGTAGGTGTCTTACCTGCTAAATTTTTATTTCTGAAAATGTAATAAAGAGAACCATGAAAGTTATTGGTACCTGCTTTTGTTATTGCATTAATTGAGCCTCCTGTAAAGTTCCCTAAAGCTGCATCGTACGGAGATATTTGAACCACGATTTGATCAATAGCATCAATACTGATTGGAGGTGTACCAGCTTGTCCGCCGTTTGTACCAGATGCACTTAATCCAAATACATCATTGTTTACCGCACCGTCAATTAAAAAACTATTGTATCTGTTATTCTGACCACCTATTGAAATACTCTGACCACTAACTTTTGCTTGTGGAGTAAATCTAATAAAGTCACCAAGATTTCTTCCTACAGTTGGAAGTATATCAAGCTTAGAACGCCCAATATTTGTTTCAGTACCTATTTTTGCTGTGCCACTTCTTGTTGAAGAAGTAACTACTACACCTGTAAGTTCTACACTTTTAGTTCTCAATTCCGAACTTAAATCTTGGGTTTCTCCTAAAGTTAAAAAGATATCTTCTTTAGTGTCTGTATCAAAACCAGAAAAAGAGGTTACAACTTTGTAAGGACCTCCTGGGTTCATATTGTTAATATCAAAACGTCCCCCTGTTCTAGCAATGGAAATATAAACAGTACCGGTAGGCAAATGCGTAGCCGTTATTGTAGCACCTTGTAGTGTATTTCCGGCTGATGATTTTACAACACCAGATAAGCTACTTGTAGTTACCTGTGCTTTTGTCATAAAAGACACGGTAAACATTGCAATTAAAATTGGAATGATTTTTTTCAAATTCATATTTTTGTTTTTTTATGGCGCAAAGAAACTAAATCTTTACTGAAATGAAGCAAGTTTTATTAACATTTTATTAGGAATTTTGGGATTGTGCTGTATTTTGTCCATAATTAACGATTATCTCATATTGGAAGGCGATTTTCGAAAAAAGAAAACTTTTGAGATGGTTTTTTTAATAAAGCTAACTTTACATCAAAAAATACATGTTGGACACAATCGAAGAAGCAATAAATGACATTCAAGCAGGTAAGGTAATAATTGTAGTAGACGATGAGGACAGAGAAAACGAAGGGGATTTTATTGCTGCGGCTAGACATACAACTCCGGAAGTTATTAATTTTATGAGTAAGCATGGCAGAGGCCTTATTTGTGCAGCCATAACGGAGCAACGTTGTGCGCAGCTTGATCTTATGCCTATGGTTAGTGACAATACTTCTTCACATGAAACGGCTTTTACAGTAAGTATAGATTTGTTAGGTGATGGTTGTACAACTGGTATTTCTGCACATGATAGATCTAAAACAGTGCTTTCATTAATAAACCCAAAAACAAAACCTACCGATCTTGGCAGGCCCGGTCATATTTTTCCTTTAAAGGCAAAAACAGGAGGAGTTTTAAGAAGAACAGGGCACACAGAAGCCACTGTGGACATTGCAAGGCTGGCTGGATTAGAGCCAGCAGGCACATTGGTAGAAATAATGAACGAAGATGGTAGCATGGCAAGGTTGCCTCAATTGTTAGATATAGCCAAGAAATTTGATCTAAAAATTATTTCCATAAAAGATCTTATTGCATATAGAATAAAACATGAGACACTTATAAAACAAGAGGTAGCGGTTCAAATGCCTACCAAATACGGCAATTTTGAACTTATTGCTTTTACCCAAGTAAATACTGGAGAACTTCATCTTGCAATAAAAAAGGGAGCATGGGAAAAGGATGAAGCAATTCTTGTGCGTGTTCACAGTAGTTGTGTTACAGGTGATATTTTGGGTTCATTGAGGTGTGATTGTGGAGACCAATTACATAATTCTTTAAAAATAATAGAAAAAGAAGGCAAAGGAGTTGTATTATATATGAACCAAGAGGGGCGAGGTATTGGTCTGCTCAATAAATTAAAAGCTTACAAATTGCAAGAAGAAGGAATGGATACTGTGGAGGCAAATATTGAACTTGGCTTTGAAAGTGACCAGAGAGATTATGGTGTTGGTGCACAAATATTAAGAGCACTTGCTGTTACAAAAATGAAACTCATGAGTAATAATCCAAAAAAACGTGCAGGTTTACTCGGCTATGGCTTAGAAATAGTAGATACCGTTCCTTTAGAAATAATACCAAATGAACACAATGAAACCTATTTACTAACCAAAAGGGATAAGCTAGGTCACGAAATATTGGAAAGGAAATAATAAAGCAATTTACGGAACCTTTTAGGGATTATTAATTAAAACAGATGAGTTGATAGGAACTTGACTGTTTCTTATAGAATCTAATTCATTAATACGTTTTTTGCTTCTAAAAATATCACCAAGACGGTCTACATCTTTTCTGTAACCAAGTTTAATGGAAGAATTATTCCGTTGGCCTGTTGTGGCATCAACTGTAGATTTATTTGAACCTAGTACTCTTAGTGAGCCATCTTTATTAATCAACCATTCAATAGTTATATCAGGTGTAATTCTATTAGCATTACCATATAATTGTGCAATAGGATTATTGTAATCAAAATTCCCTCCTACTAATAGTCGAATATTTTTACTTAACTTAAATTGAAGACTGGAGCGGATATTGGCTTGTAACTGATTTGCCAATTGAGAATTTATTGTGGGATTTAAATCTACTGCAAATGATACTACTCCTTTTGTGGCTTTTTCCAATTGTTTATTAAGCAAACTTGTAAGCCAAGAACTCACAATACCTCCAATAGTACCTGCAGCAATTGTAGGAATACTTCCTCCATTTAAAAATGATTGCGTATTAGCGTTTGTTATAAATTGTCCAAAGAGCAATAAACTTGCCACTTGTTTATTTAATTCATTTTCATCGGATCTATATTGGGCTAATTTTTTAGTGACATAAAAATCTTTTTTAGAGGCACTATTTTCTGGTAATTGAAATTCGAAATCTACATCTGGTTTTTTTAAACTACCAGTAAGGTGAGATTTAATTATAATATCTTCTTGTAATCTTATATCATTTCGGATAGCAAAGCTCGATATATCTACATTCTTTACAAGATATTCTGCTTTTAAATCCAATAACGCTAATAGAGGATCTCCAGACCAAGTTATAGAACCACCTGTTTCCACTGTGAATGGCCTTCTAATAAGTGTTTGAAAATTGAAAGTGTAATCACCTTGTGTGATATTGTATTTGCCTCTGATACTTAGATCTTCATTTGTTCCCACCCGTATATTTAATTCGCCATTGCCAGCGCCTTTTATAACATCACCTGTTGCTTCGTCTAAAATAACATCAATCTTGCAAGATGGATTAGCAGTAAGTTTTAATTCAACTAATAAATTGGATTGGCCTTTACTAGAAATATCTTTATCCATTACCGAACCAAATTGTATAAAGTCTATATAATCAATTGCGCCTATTTCTTTATTTTCGCCAGTTACTAAATATACGTGACTACTATCATTTACACTTGGCTCACCTTCTATTTTCATTTTCATGTTAGCAATATCTCCATTAAGTGTCATAGTAGCTTCACCTATTACTTTGCCATAAAATTGTTGGTTATCTTTTTTGGTAGTATTTAGTAACATCATTTTTTTTGATGAAAAGCTTAAATTCTTAAAAGAAAAATCATTGAAAAAATTGTGATAAATTATTCCACTTAGGTCCCCTTTGTTTCCCAAAGTGTCTGTTATAGCTATATCATTAAGTTCAATAGAATTTTTGCCAAATTTAACAACTTGATTATCTAGGTTATATTTTACTTGTGTATAACCTACGGTAAGGCTTCCGTTGCTTATTAAAGGGTTTCCAATAATGTTCATTTTGCCATCTCTTTCGGCTATTTCAATATCCCCTTTTGCAGACCCAGCAATATCAGTAAATACTGTTTTTAAATATGGCCTCAGAATAGATAAATTTAGGTTATCAATTTTCGCTGTTGTTTGAAAAGCATTTCCGGTAGTATCTTTATAATTGCCGCTACCTTTTATAATTAGTTTGTTTTTCTCTTCGTTAATATTAGCGTTGTAATTAAATGACCCGGTTGCTGTATTTACAACCACATTTTCGATATTTAATTTACCAATATATTCACCCTCTACAGCAGTACTATCTACAAATCCTGAGAATTCAATTTTAGGATTTTTTAAAATGTTAGACACTTTCGCCTGCCCTGTTATAATACCATTTAGTTTTGGATTTTTGGGTAACACAAAAGCGAAGTCTTCGGTATGAATGTTTTTAAGTTTTGCAGTTAAATGAGTATTACTATTATCTTGATCCAATTCTGTTCCTAAAATTATCTCTTGGTTACCACTATAAAATTTTACTTCACTTGCGCTAAATAAATTATTACTCAAAATTAATTCTCCATCTTTTTCAAGTTGCCATTTTTTATTGTTGATAATAAAAGAGGAAGGAAAGAAATTTATTTTTACGCCATCACTCATGCTAGTGATACTTGCATTTAATTCTGCATCTCCAAATATTTTGCTTGCGCTCGTATTCAGTTTAATAAGCGACACGTCATTCTTTGTGTCTATTATAAGTTTAGTTAAAGGAAGTTGCAAACTATCATTGATAACAATTTCTGCTACCGCAATATCGGTGAGCAAACGTTCACCATTACCTACTGCATTCAGGTCTACATTATTAAATATTTTATTGTCATAGGTAAATTGAGGGATAGTTGCTTTTAGCTGTAAATCGTATGCTTGTAAATTAAAAGCTCCTCTGAAATTACTATTATTAAATCCACTTAATTTTTTATCTAATAGCTTAACGTATTCCTCTACATTTTTTGTTTTTAAGTTGTAAGTGAAATTTTGTAAACTTTTTACATTGTAGCTTGGGGCTTGTATATATGTGGGATAATATTTTGCTAATAAAATCCTTACAGCATCAGGCAATTCTACTATCTTAAAATTACCAGTAACATTTGCGTCTAGTTCATTTGTATTAAGTGTTAGCGATTTTTGCGTTCCAATTATTTCAGAATTTATATTCAAAAAATCAAATGAAAGTTGATTTTCCGATTGAAATAATTTGGCATTCTTTATAGTTGCATTACCCAGGAAATTATCAATATTATTACCTGTAAAATTTAAATCTAAATCTCCCGAAAAAAGAAAATTATCTTTTGCAAAACCAAGGCTTTTAAAATCTGCTTTTTCTACTGCTGCTTGTAATTTAAAGCCAGGCGTCTTATCGGTAAAACTAATAGCTCCATCAAGGCTAGATATTTTTAAATTCGGATCATTTATAGAGGCATGACCCATAAATAATTTGTTTTCAAAATCGCCATTTAAAATGATGTTTTTGAAAGTGTAATTTCCAAATTTTAAGCTGTAAATATTACCATCTATTTTTTCTTTTAAATCCTTCAAACCAAACCCGGTGCCGTTTATTTTTACATCTAAGACTACATCACCAATCGTTGTAGTATTGATAAATGAACCAAGATTGAACCCTGTACTTGCAATACTTCCCGAGTATTTAGGGGGACTACTTTCCGGGATTTTCATATTTACATCCATATCAATATTTCCTAGCCCAGTATTTATATTACCATTTACTACAAAGTCTTTTATAAAACCTGTAAAGTCTCCTACAAAAGAAATATCTCGAAGTTTTTGTAAAGCAGGATTTGTGATTTCTTTTATTTGAGGAATAAATGTGGTTATTTCATTATAATTAGTTTGTAAAGATTTTGATTTTAAATCTATAAATGTAGTGCTTATATCTGGCAGTCCTCTCAATGCTAAATCACCATCTAAAAAAGTATTGCCCGACCTTATTTTTAAATCCTTAGCAGAAAAATTATCTATTGCTCCTGTAGATTTTCCTTCAATATATATGGTGCGATTCCAGTTTTTTAAGTTAGGTGCAAATATGGCAATATCATCTGTATTTATGTAACTGTTTTTAAATTTAGCGTTTAGAGAAACATTGTGTATGAAGCTACTAAAATCCTCATTGAAATTTTTGTATTCCATAGCATAGTAATCCCCAAGCCGACTATTATTTGTTATTAAATCTAAGCTATTAAATTCCATAATTGTGGGAGTAAGTTTCATATTACTTTCCAACTTTTTTATGATAAGCCCACTTTTTTCTTCCGCACTTAGAAATATCTTTACTTTCAAAGTATCGTCTTTAAATAATACATTTTTTAGTGTTCCGTTCAGTTTAGAAAAAAACAAGTGCTGCCCATCAAAGCGGTCAGTATAAGGAGCAGAAGATCCGTCTTTATCATTTTTAAATACACCTTTTTTTATATCTAGATTTTCTAGGCTTAATTGCCATCCGCTTTTATTCCATTGCAGCGCATTAACCAAAGGTATTTTTTCAATAATTATTTCCATGTTCTGTTTTGGTGGTCTATTGCCTTTGTAATCTCTTTGCGCAAAGAATGGTTTATCCAATAAAATTTCTTTTATCTCTATTTTTTTATTTTTTAAATCAATTAGCTTCATTACTAGATCCAGTTTGTCCATTTCTGCAATCATATCTTGCCCTCTCCATCCATCTAATTGATTAAATTTTATATTTTTAAAATGAAGCTCTTTTAAATCAATATCCACATTTTTACCTCCTGTCTTCTTTTTCTTTGGGCCTGAAAAATAATCTACTAAAAATTGGTAATTCCAAACAGAGTCAGAGCGTCTCATATTTACAATTACATCCTCTAATTCCACATCTTTTAATATTATTTTATCTTTAATGAAAAACCAGTCGTTTAAGTTGCTATATATTTTTCCAGCACTTAGCAATGTGTCTTTTTTTAGGTCTTTTACCAAAACTCCTTCAATCAATATCTTATTAAAAAAACGAAAATCAACTCGATTTACTTCTGGCATAGCAACTAAAAAGGCCCCAGCAATACCTTTTACTTTAGTACGAATCTCTTCTAA
>JANMFB010000334.1:0-1646 GCA_031377605.1 Ferruginibacter sp. | reverse complement strand
CGGCGATTTTTTTTCGTTGCCATAAATTTAAATTTGTTAAGATCTAAATTTACGGATAGTCCCGGAAGGCTACCGTAGGTTTAGTTCAACAAAAGGTTTTGTGCAATTGGGGCAAGACGTTGAAGCAATCATCGGCAGTGCATATCCAGGCTTCATATCTGGCGGACGTAATTCTGTTGGGCAGTAGTTCTTAACTTCGGCTTTTAGTTATAAATTTAGCTTCAGTTCCGGGCGGACAGTTGGTCAATTCCCCAACTGCACAAAGCCTCGAACGTTGGCAGTAATGCGGACACACCCTAATAATTTGAACAGAAACCCACGACAAAATATTTATGAGCAACTTTTACATTGAAGGATTTGACTTGCGAAAACTTAAAGCAAAATTTGACACACGAGTATTTGCAATACCACAAATCCAGAGAAGTTACGTTTGGAAAAAGGACAGCATTTGTAAGCTGATGGATAGCATATTCAATAATTTTCCTATTGGCATTGCTTTGGTTTGGGAAACAAAAACAAGTAAAGCGTTTGAGATAAGACCCAATGCTAAAACTATAATTCCTCAATACAATAAAAATGCGGCAACAGCGGAAGTAATTATTGATGGACAACAAAGACTTTCAACCATATATGGAGTTCTCAAAGGAATAGAACCAAGTAAAGATGTAAACTCTAAAATTAACTTCAATGACTTATATTTTGATTTTAATAAAAATGCAGAAAGCCGATTTATATTTAAAAGAAAGTTATCAGAAAACGACAGTAACTTAATTAATCTAAAAGAACTTTTAGATACACAACCTTCTGTTTTAAAAAAGCGAATTGGACTTAAAAATTATCAAGCTGTTGAAGCTAAGAAATGTTATGATGCATTTTACAAATACAAGTTCAGCATTCTGAAATTTAGTGGATTTGATTTTGACCAAGCAAGAGAAATTTTCATAAGAGTTAATTCTGCAGGTATGCGACTAAGCAGAGCTGACCAGTTTTTTGCCGAAGCTACGACTGTTCATTTAAGAGACCACGTAGAAGATACCAAAAAAGATTTGCAATCAGGCTTTAAGGAAATCTCTGACGATGCAATGCAAAATACTGTAGCGTTATTTTATGGAGCCAATAAAATCGGTGGTACAGAGTTTAAGCGTTTATTGAATTCAACTTTAAAACAAAATACAAAAGAAACTGATTTTAGAACCGAATGGAAGAAAATTGAGAACGGTTATAAGTTATGCGTTGACTTTTTGGCATCGGAGTTCTTAATTAAAAATCTGAAAGAATTACCAATATCAAATATGTTTTCAATGCTTTCTTTCTTTTTTGCAGTCAATGGAAAGAAGGCAACACCCTATCAAATAAAACAAATAAGAAAATGGTTTTGGCATACTTGCTTAAACAAACGCTATTCAGGTAGTGAGTTCAACAAAAATATTCCAACCGATATTAAATTATTCAGAGCATTAGCGAACGGTAAACAATTAAGTTACACCATTGACAAAAAAGTAAACGTATTTGATTTCATGCGTTCAGACTATAGAGAAAATAGTTCTGTTGCAATTGCCTATTATCTAATGCTAAAAAGCAAAACACCTCTTTACTTGTTAAGCGGACGACCAATGCTACTTGACAACGTTTCTTCTATTTCTAAT
>JANMFB010000329.1:0-4303 GCA_031377605.1 Ferruginibacter sp. | reverse complement strand
TCAAAGCCAACCTTACCATAATATCTTATTTACAAATGTAGAGGTAGATGCAAACCAATATCAATTTGGTATTTATGACAAATTAAATTTAGAATATGGGGTAAAACAAGTCTCTATCAATTTTACCATAATTGATTTTGAAACTTCAGAACAGTTACTCTTTTTTTATAAGTTAAATAATGATAACTGGTTACCAATAAAATACAATAGGGTTATACAACTTAATAATCTTAAAGCTGGCTCTTACGAGATTTTTTTAAAAGCTATAGACAAATATGGGGAAGAAATAGTTAAAAAACTTACCATAGTTGTCGCTACGCCTTACTGGCAATCTTGGTGGTTTAGGATGTCTTGTTTTTTAGTACTTGCCATGTCAATATTTTTTTTATTGAGGTATCGAATTAAAATAATTAAGCACAAAGCAAATATTGACAATAAATTGGCTGATTATGAAATGAAGGCATTGCATACCCAAATGAATCCTCATTTTATTTTTAATAGTATTGGAACCATAAAAAGCATGATTTTAGATAATCAAAATGAGCAGGCAAGTAAGTATCTTGGTAAATTTGCTAAAATGATTAGGCTTACATTGAATCATTCTACAGAGGCCTTTATAAGTCTACAACAAAATAATGAGTACATAATGCATTACTTGGAAATAGAAAATCTTCGATTTAGTAATGCCTTCGATTTTGAAATTGTATTAGGAGAAGGTGTAGCTGCTGCAGAATTAAGAATACCTGCCATGATGGTTCAACCATTGGTAGAAAATGCTATATGGCATGGATTATTAAATAAGGAAGGGTATAAAAAAGTGGTTATAAATTATATTTTGCAGAATAAAAAATTGATTTGTGAGATAGATGATAATGGCATAGGGATTGAAAGTGTGATCACAGGTAATAAAATTCATACCTCTGTTGGTATTGATAATATAAAAAAGCGATTGTTGCTTTTAAATGAGAAATATAAAATTGATTGTAGTTTATCAATTGTAGATAAAAGCACAATCAAAGCATATAAAGAAATTGGTGAAACGGGCACTAAGGCAACAATAACATTACCTTACATTGTTTAATATTTTTTTATGACAAATGCTATACTAGTAGATGATGAAAAAATTTTGTTGAATGGTTTGCAAGCCATGCTAAAAAAATGTGCTCCGGATGTAAATATTGTGGCTGCTTGCACAAATGTAGACGAAGCCAAACTTAAAATAGAAGAATTAAAACCACAACTGTTATTTTTAGATATTAATATGCCAGGAAAATCTGGTTTTGATTTATTAAATGAAATTAGCACCAAAAATATAGAAATTATTTTTATTACAGCTCACAATAGCTTCGCCATACAAGCTTTTAGGTATAGTGCTATAGATTATCTTTTAAAACCTATAGATGAAGACGAGTTAGAAATGGCTATAAAAAAGGCAATAAAGAAAATCGAAGAATCACATTGGAAAGAGGGGATAGATACCTTTATTCATAATATAAAAGCCACTACACAGCCACAGGAAATGAAATTATGCTTACCCAGTATTTCAGGCTTTGAAGTAATAGAAATAAAAGATATTATATTTTGTCATGCAGAAGGAGCATACACTAATTTTATTTTAAAAGACAATAAAAAAATAATGGCTTCAAGGCCGTTGTTAGATTATGAACAATTGCTAGAAAGCAACTCATTTATAAGGGTGCATAAGAGTAGCTTAATAAATATAAACCATATTAAACAATATAAACGTGGCGAAGGTGGCAGCGTAATATTAAGTAATGGTATGGAGGTAGAAGTAAGCCGCAGAAAAAAAGAACATTTTATAGAGATAATGAAAACGGTATTTAAGTTTTAAGCTTATAACAATAATTGTTACTAAGATTTATAAATATATTTTAAAGCAAGTTTTATTTTCAGTTGTTAAGTTTGTACAAATTGTGTCATTTTAAAAATATATTTTATAAAATATTAAACTAAATTAGCAACTTTATATATAAATATTTATTTTATAAATATGAAACTTTATGGTCTTATCGGATTTCCACTCGGTCATTCTTTTTCAAAAAAATATTTTGAAGAAAAATTTGAAAAAGAAAATATCTCAGATGCTGTGTTCAAATTGTTTTCTATAGAAAGTGTAGAAGAAATAAAAAATATTTTAGAAGAAAATAAAACTTTGCAAGGCCTTGCTGTTACAATTCCTTATAAAGAAACAATAATGCAATTTCTTACAAACATAAGTCCCGAAGCTACTGCTATTGGTGCGGTTAATTGTATTCGGATTAAAGAAGGAAAAACTACTGGTTATAATACCGATGTAATTGGTTTTGAAAAATCCTTAAAACCATTGTTGAAACAGTATCATAAGCATGCGCTCCTATTGGGTACGGGAGGTGCAAGTAAAGCTGTGCAGTTTGTTTTAAATAAACTTGGAATAGATTTTTTGCTCGTGAGTAGAATTAAAGATGCTGAGAAAAATATACTCTCTTATGAAGATATTAATGCAGCTATTTTGCAAAAATTTAGTTTGATAATAAATACCACACCACTCGGTATGTCTCCCAATGAAGTAGAGATGCCATCTTTGCCTTATCATTTACTAAATGCAAAACATTTATTATACGACCTAATTTACAAGCCCGAAAAAACAAGGTTTTTAAAAGCAGGAGAGGAACAAGGTTGTACTATAAAAAATGGTTTTGAAATGTTGATATTACAGGCGGAAGAAAATTGGAAAATATGGAACACGGATAACATAGACTAGATGGAAAATATGGAAAACCAATTTGACACAGATAACAAGGATTAAACGGATTTTAAGGATAAGAAATAAAACACTGAACCGCAGACCAATGGCTGCTGGCACTTATGAAAAGGGGTAATGAGATTTTTTGAGTAGCTAAAATTATTTTTTTAGCTTACTTTTAAATAACCGCTCGTATTGATCTATCCAATCTTGTACAGTCATTTTTGATGCGAGCTCACCTATTAATTTGTATGGGATGTCTTCCATTTTTTTGAACCGCATGCAACTTTTTCCCATGTCTAATTTTTTAGTAGATTGTTTTGCATATTCTGCCAAATACCAATCGAGTAATTTTTTATCGCCATACACGCCCATGTGGTATACTGCAATAAAGTTTTTTTGCGAAGCAATATTCATAAATGGTAAAGGAAGCTTTGGTGTACAATGATATCCATCTGGATAAATGCTGTGTGGCACTACATAACCTATCATGCCATAGGACATACATTCTTGAAAACCCTTGGGTATGTTTTTCTTTATTTCTTTTCTAAGTTTGGTCATGGCATCTTTCCTATCATCGGGTAGAGATGCTATGTATTCATCTACTGTGTCGGCTTTAGATTGCATGGTTGTAAGATTTGTTTTGGAAAGTTAATATTTTTTAAATTAACTAAAAAAATTAAGGCAATAATATAGGCCCTACAATATACATCCATAAAACAAAACCAATTAAACCACCTACAATACCGGCGCTTATAAATATTTTTCTTTGTGATGATGGGATAAATTTAAATACCACGATAAGACAAATTATTATGCCAATAATTGCAGTAATAATGGGTAAAGTAAAATTAGGAAGTAAAAAGTGTTGGGATAAAATAAATTCGTCTCCATAAAATTCTTTTTCTTTGGTAATCATAAGCAGGCAAATTGCCACAGTGGTATTAAAAACTTCTCGTAACCAAAATAATGAAAAGAATACCAAGAGCCACTGTTTTATATTTAGTTTTTGTGATGCGAAAAATTTTTTACGATAAACCAATAATAAAATAAAACCTATCGTGCCTGTAAGCATTGTTTGAAATGGCCCAGCTGCCGTTTGAATAAAATCATTTTTTGTTTCAAGCTCAATTATTGTATCATATCTTTTTTTAGCTGGAAAATCTTTTTTTGCATCTATTTCTTTTTGATACAATGCAAGAATTTTATCTAGCTCAATTTCATTTTCGCTTAGTTTACTATCAACAGATTGAAAATGCAAAGTTGGTTGTAAGCCTACATATTTTGCAGCTGCATAATGCCCAAACTCATGTGTAAGTGTTCCTATAATAGTAAAGCAAATAAATGTAAATGCTAAAAATAAAAAAAGCCTGATGTTCATATTTTATTATTTTCTCTTTTGCATATTTCGCAATTCTTTTTTTATGTATCCATTCTCAAAGTAGGTAGTTAAATATTTTCCTGGGCAAGTAGTTTGTGTAGAAAAATCTTTATGTGTTGCCAGTGAATCTATTGGAATATTATACTTTGTAGCACAGTACGCTATTGTTTGTATAAGTG
>JANMFB010000279.1:0-2087 GCA_031377605.1 Ferruginibacter sp. | reverse complement strand
TTCCTCAGCCGGATTAATTATTCCATTATCCGGATAGCCTTTAATATTAGCACTCCAAGAAAGATTTATCAAATTGCTCTTTTTTAATTCCTTCATAAACTTTTCATCCCTACCTTCCGAATTAAATGTTGTTGTAAAATCTATCAACTTATCTTTTTTATTATCAAACATCATTTTCATGTTATATGGTTGCTTATATGGAAAGTTATAAACCTTATATGTTGTTTGTGATTTAAAATATTTAAACTCAAAAATTCTTTCAACAGTATCAGGAGAATATTCAATGCAGCCGTTGTTGGTATGCAGCGCTGGTAAAGAAGCCAAGCGTACCAACAACACTTAGCACTGACTACAAAATAAATGCTATAAAACCTCTCTCATCATAATGTGTAAGCATATTAAATGCATCGATACCTGTTGCATAAAACCTCGCTAATGAATAATTATTATCCTCGGGCAATGCGTCTTTCTTTTCAGATGCCTGATCCAACTATGAGGATGTTTATAAAACACAAGTTTTAAAAGTGGAAAAAATGTATTGAATTCATCTGCTATATCCCTCACTGTTTTAGTATCATCTATCCATATAATTATGATGGTATTTTATTTTGTTGAATAAAAAATTCGTATAACTTAACAAGCGTAAAAACAATAATTTCATTAATAAATGGATATAACCACACAAAAAGAAGCATTAATGAAAACCAACTTACTTCTTTTGTAAGCTTTAGTTTCTCAAAATAGTTAAATATCCTACTCATAAATAAACTTTTAATTCCCTATAAACTAATTTTATTTTTTGAAAATTCTTTCTTACCAACCAAATAACCATAATCCCACTATTTTGTCATTTGCACAGGATCAAATATGAGTGAGTTTGTCGTTAACTCTTCTTCGGGTAAATAGAAATTTAATTTTACATTTTTATTTTCGGCAACAAGTTTTCCCATTATTAGATCATCTGTTACAATTTGGTTTAGCATAAATGAAAAAGCTCTTGATGAAATGTCTAGCGCATTCCGTACCGGCAATTTGAGCTTTGGATTATCGTTGGTTTTCAAAACTATGATATCAATCTCTGTTGCGCCATTTTGTATAGCTTGATAAATAGGTACAACATTTCCCATCGCACCATCTGCATATTCAAATCCATTTTTTGCAACAAGGCTCATAAATGGTACAAGAGATGCTGAGGCCCATATCCATTCGCAAAAATGGATATAACTAAAATCCTTTGCTTCTTTATATTCAATGCCCATCGTATTTAAGTTAGATACTGTAATGGTTGCATCATTTTTCTTTATTTTTTCAAAATCCGATTCAGTGATATTCTTAAATATCAGATCACGTAAGTTTTCGCTTTCGCCAAATATTTTTTCCTTCTAAGAATATTTGTAATATTCCCAAGTGATTTATTTTTGTCTTAATAACACCTTTTACCTTTTTTAATAGAAATGGGCAGTTGCTAAAAATATCATTTTGGGTAACTGTTGTAAATACTGTTTTTAATTTTGTTGTATCGCCAATAGAGAGCAATGGTACCAATAAACTCCCAGTAGAGCTACCAATAAATATTTCATAATCTCGATTGCCTTCATGTATAAAATACGCCGCAAGGCCGCCTGCAAAAGCACCTTTACTACCGCCACCAGATATTACTAGAGCTTTCATTTTAGCTTATAATTAAACCGTAACTTACATAGTATAAGAAATATTTATACTGATTAATATCAAAAATAAAATGACATATATCATTTTACTATTTATAGTAACCTATTACTTTTATACAAATAAATTTCTTGTAATGGCATATTTTATACCTTAAAGATTATATTTTGTTATTATTAAGCAAGCGTTAAACCTAAAATAAATTATGAAACCATACTTTATATTTATTACACTTTTTATTTTTTCCTGTAATAATGACGACAATGCTAAAACTTCTATTGACAAGTTTGATTCTTCTATCATTTCAAATAAGGACACTATACTTACAGATACTGTAAAAAGTATGATTATTGGTACAGCATTTACCGAAACAGCATTATATATTTGGAGTTTGGATATTGAAAACAAAACAAAAAAGA
>JANMFB010000274.1:0-3516 GCA_031377605.1 Ferruginibacter sp. | reverse complement strand
AAATAAAATTCCGCCCGCAACCGATGATGATTGAAAAACTGAAGTTGAAGTTAACAATAAAAAGCTAAGTAGAATTCCGTCAAGCTGGAACAAAAGCCAAATAGAATTACAAAAAGTTCATTGTTACTCCGTCCCACTTTTGCCACCCAACGTTAGCGGTTCGTTGTTTTCTCCTTCCTGTCAAATTGCTTATTGTAGGTTTACTTTTTCATTAAGTAAAAATTCTTTTACAGATGTCCATTTTATGTTTGAATATCTGTCGTTATCATATTTTTGAAATATAATTCGCCCTTCCATTATATCTCTCATATATTGCATTCCTTGCCAAGCTGGATAAAGTTCCTTTTCTGAAGGTGAAAAAAATCTTGTCAGCTTGATAAGAAAATTTAAAAGACTTATTCCCCCTGGTCTAAATATTTTGTATTTTTTGTTTGTAAGTTCTGTAAGTAATTTCACAAAGTCGTTGCACGAAAGTTTATCACCAGCAATTCTTAAATATCTTGGTGTGTTATCGTCAACGGCAGCAGCTGCTGTAAATTCAGCAACATTATCCGTAGTTGTAAATTCCAAAATTTGATTTGCATTACCCCAACATAAAATCCATTTTTGTTTAAATAGTATTAGGGGCATATCTGTGGTCAATAAATCCATAAATGGACCGTTAAATATAGTTGTTGCTTTGATAGGTGTTTTGTCAAGATACTCGTGAAACTTTCTCCTGAAATCTAAATTTCTATTTTGACCTTCTTTCAGGTTGGTGAAATCACTAGAATAGTCGCTTGGAATAAATCTTGGAACATTTGCTTCAACAGCAGCATCTAAAAATATTTTTTGAGTGTCAATTACCGTTTCTTTTAAACCCGCCAAAGCCGATACGAAACAATGTGCTCCTATACAATGTTTCGAAATTTCGGATTTATTGCTTGTGTCCACTTGAAAAACTTTTACACCTTTTTGCTCTAGGTCTTTTACTTTTTTAATGTCAGTTTCTAAGCGTACAATTGCTCTCACTTCTACATCTTTATCTAATAAAGCCTTTATAATTTTACCGCCTAGATTTCCTGTGGCACCTGCTACTACTATTATTTTTCTCATGTAATATGATTAGTTTTTTTGTCTTTATATTAAGTACGGGTAGTCCGTTACAAACCTAACGAACCTGCAGGGCCTTGGCGAGGTGGGGGAATGTTGTTCCGGCCCACATTTTGCCAAAACCGATGTTGGTGGTAGTGCATTTATGCAAGCAACTTCTGTCGTTTTGAAGAACTTCGTCTTTGTTTAATGGGGGGCTTAGAAGAAGATATTTTACGTTGCTTGAAAAAGTCGCTCAAAGCTTTTTCTTCTGCTGCTGTTAATGCACTTTGTCCACCAATAAAGTCAACGTCTAATGCTGTTTTTTTAATTTTCATTTTATTGATTTTGAAAATATTTATTAATAAGTTTTAAAGCAGCATTTGTTTCAATAATCATAACTCGTCCACTAAAATGAAACGCTCCAAGTGTTTTCTCATAATGTTCTACAAGTTGAGTTTTTGACAGAAAAGAAACATTCCCTTCGTGTCCCCGTTGAAAAGAAAGCTTACAAGCAAATGCAACTAGGTTTCCTGGAACTCCTGAATAAACCTTAGTTTTTCCTTTGTTGAAAGGAGCACTCTCAACCAAGTGCATATAAACATGATCTGATTTAACTTCTAAACTGATGAGACCTTGAATAATTGTTGAGTTATTTACAATTGACAATTTATAAACATCTCTTTCTGGATGATTGAATTCCTCTTTCCAATTAAACTGCCATTTGTTTTTCTTGCTAACAGTTTTTAAATCGGTGCTTTTTAATATCGAAATATCAGTTGCAAAACTGTCTCCTGTAAGTACATTTTCGATTGAATTAGTAAGTTTATCAATAATAAAATCAAGCCCTATTTTTTTGTTATTCTTCACATTGCTAAAGTACGAAAATCAGAGGAATTTCTGCATTGTTTCTTGCAAAAACGTACTGACAAATTGCATTGTCACCAACGTTTTCGAGCTTGGCTAAGGTAGCGATTTTCACTACAAATGCTGATGCGGAGAACCAAACTTTGATTAACCACAAATGTATATGCGGAGCACTGAACCGCCACTTTTTCCAAACCTGTTTTATAGCCAGTGGTTCTTGTCTTTCGTGGTTTGTATGACCTATTTTGCTTACTCTCATTTGTCTTTTTGCCGTGCGGTGGGGCATTTTTAAAAATTCTTTTTGGCTTGGGTCGGCTTTGCAAGCTCTATTAAAAACTTTGGTCGTGAGTTGGCTTGTGCGCTTTTTAATTGTGCTTGCAAATTGCGTGGGCTATTTTACATCTATTAACACGAAACATTTTAAAATTCTATTATAAAATACCAAATCTACCCTAAAGTGTTCCTCATCAAATGTAAATCTTACTTGGCGACCTATAAAAGTGAATCCTTTTCCTAACTCAAGCAAAAAATGTTCTAACTTATTAATTAAAGCTTGTTCTAATTCTGTTTCGTTGTAAGAAGTTTTTTCGTCTAAATTTAAAAACTCCAGTACATAAGGATATTTTATTAAATCAAAAGCGTTTTCTATTATTTGACCATTTTTAGGGGAGTTTTACTATTTCTTCCCTCTCTTTACTAATGCATAATCGTTCATAAAGAGATGAGTTTACTTGGCGATCTAGTTCCCTTACACTCCAATTTTTTTTTGACGCTTCTATTTCATAAAATTTGCGTTCATCTTCATTTTCAATTCTCATTAATATTAAATAATGTGACCAACTTAAGCTGAATACAGCAGACACTGTCTGCTGTATTGCTTTTTCAGATTTCCAAGACATCGTCTCGGAAATGTTTTCTTAAGAAATCCGAGACATTGTTTCGGATTTTGAGTAGGTTAAATAAAGCCTTCTCATATTTTCAAGATTATCTACAGAGTATCCTCTGCCAAAATCTTTTGTTAGTTTAGTGGATAATCCTTTCAAAAGTTTTCGGGCTTGGCGAAGGTGGCGATTTTTACCACAAATGTTGATGCGGAGAACCAAACTTTGATTAACCTCCGCCAGCTGGCGGACTGCGGAGCACTGAACCGCCAATTTTGCCAAACCAGTGTTATAGCCAGTGGTTCTTGTCGTCTGTCCTTGCAAACCATTTTCGTAGTTGATTTGTCGTGTCATTGAGTGTCGGCTGTGATTTGCGTTTTTTATTTTTTTTTGAAGCGTTGGAAATTTTTTAAAAACAATTTTGTCTTGGGTTGGCTTTGCAAACTCTATTAAAAACTTTGGACGTGAGTTGGCTTGTGCGGTTTTTAATTGTACTTGCAAATTGAGTCAGGATTATACTTTGATTCCAAATTTCTTTAATTTTTTCAAAGATTCATAGCATTTGATTAATGCTTGTTCTTTAATGATTTCTTTCTTCGATAATGATGTTTGTACAGATTTCACGTTTGCAAGTTCTAAATTGTTAAATATATTTGTCTGTCCAGCAATATCTAATATGCGTTTCCAGTCGTCTTTA